>JABDJC010000149.1 GCA_013003395.1 Acidimicrobiia bacterium | reverse complement strand
TCGTCGATGTCTCTACCGGAGAGCTTGCCGTACTCGGGGAACGAGCGCACCGAGAAGTAGACGTCGCCCTGCGATTCGTAGGCGTGATCCCGTGCGATGAGTTGTTCGATGAGTTCGACCATCTCCGGGATGTGTTCGGTTGCATGTGGTGCGAAATCAGGAGGCTTGATGCCCAACCGGCCAAACACGTCGTCGAACTCGGCATTGACGCGTTCCGCAACGTCGCCGATGTCAACCCCTTCTCGGTTGGCGATCGCAATGATCTTGTCGTCGACATCGGTGACGTTTGTCACGTAGGTCACGTCGAACCCCAGCCATTCGAGATATCGGCGTACGACGTCGAACACGACTGCGTACTTTCCGTGGCCCAGATGCGGTCCGGATTGAACGGTCGGACCGCACACGTAGATACCGACTTTGCCGGCATCACGCGGGATCAGTTCTTGACGAACACGACCAAGGTTGTTGAAGATCTCCATCGGACCGAGGATGGTACCTGCCGGTCGAGTGACGTCAGCCAATCAACGGAGAGCCCCATGCACACATTGTCGGAACTTGGCCAAGGCAGTTTTTCGGTCATCGGCCACCGAGGCGCATCGGCGCACGCACCGGAAAACACGGCTGAGGCCTACCGCCTCGCTGAAGCCCACGGAGCCGACGGCATCGAGATCGATGTGCGTCGAACCGCAGACGGTGGGCTGGTCATTCACCATGACGCCGGAATCGAAGGCGTGGGCAACATCGTTGATCATCGCTACGACGATCTCAGGACTCGGTTCCCGTGGCTGCTGAATCTCGACGAGATGCTGACCGCAGCGGGAGAGATGTGGGTCAACGTCGAGATCAAGAACAATCCCGGCGACGCGGACTTCGATCCGGACGATCACGTTGCCGCTGAGGTGGTCCGATGGATTCAGCGCAACGACCTCTACGAACGTGCCCTCGTATCGTGCTTCAATCCCCCAACGATCGACAAGGTCAAGGAGCTAGACCCTGCGATTGCTACCGGGTGGTTGACCGACGTGTATCTCGACCCGCGGCAAACCGTAGAGCCAGCTCACGAACGTGGCCACCGCGCCATTCACCCGCACTTCTCGACGTTGACTGATGAGGTGCTCGCCGACCTGGTGCCGTCGGCGTCAGAGGCTGGCTTGTTCGTCCTCACGTGGACGGTCGATGACCTGGCGACGATCAAGCGGCTGGCCGACGCTGGTGTCACCGGTGCGTTCACCAACGATCCGCTGGCGGTGCGGACCGCGCTGTCGGGCTGATCAGCTCGTAGGCGATGGACGAAGCACGGCGACGACCGTGGCCGCAACCCCCTCGTCGCGTCCCAGAAACCCCATGCCGTCGGTTGTGGTGGCTTTCACCGATACGTGGTCCAGCGGAATCTCGAGCAGCTCGGACAAGGCGATCCGGATGGCTGCGCGATGGGGAGCCACCCTCACTGATTGTGCGATCACCGTGACGTCGATGCTCGAGGGGACGTACCTGGCGGCCGTGACGATGTCAGCCACCTGACGCAAGAGCTGCATCGAATTGGCGCCTTCCCACTGAGGATCGCTCGACGGGAAGTAGGTTCCCAGGTCGCCCATAGCCGCAGCGCCGAGAAGGGCGTCAGCGACCGCATGTGCCACCACATCGGCATCAGACGTACCCTCGAGGCCACGATCGGAAGCGACTTCTACTCCGGCAAACAGCATCGGGCCGTCATCGCTGCGCCGATGGGCATCGAAGCCCCAACCAACTCTCATGACCGAGCGCTCCACAGGGCTCGTACCAGAAGCAGGTCTTCCGGATACGTGATCTTCACGTTGGTTGCGTCTCCTTGCACGGTGGCAACCGTACCTCCCCAGCGTTCAATGAGTTCGGCGTCGTCCGCTGCGTCCTCACTCGAGTGTTCGTGCGCGAGGAGCAGGGATCGGGTCACGAAACCCTGTGGTGTTTGTACGGCGGCCATGTTCGATCGGTCGACCGACGCCGCGATCATGTCGCCGGCAACATGCTTGAGGGCATCGCGCACAGGCACAATCGGGACTACCCCGTCGACGTCGCCAACGGCCAGACGGGTGACCACACGCTCGATCAAATCGACCGTCGCCAACGGTCGCGCCACATCGTGAACGAGCACGAACTCCGAATCCTCTACGGCACGAACGCCAATGGCAACGGAGTCGCGGCGCCGCTCGCCACCTTGTATCCCGCCTGGAACGTCGCCAACGACAACCGTCGACACAGCTCCTGCGTCGGTGAGGACTCGCTCGCAGATCTTCCACAGGGGCGTGTCGTCGATCTCCAAGAGGTGCTTGGCGTCACCGAATCGTTGTCCTCTACCTGCCGCCACGATGACGGCGGAGAAGGTCATTGGTCGAGCCGAGCGAACACCATGCGTCCGACTGACGTGCGGACGCTGTTCGTCACTTCGACGGTCACCGACTCGCCGACCTGTTGTGCCGCATCGGTGACGACAACCATGGTCCCGTCGTCCAGAAAGCCAACGCCCTGACCAGGCTCGGAGCCGGTCTTCTGGATGGTGACGTCGATCGCATCACCGGCGCCGATGTCCGGCCGGAGCGACTCGCCGAGGGCGTGAGGGTTGAGCACTTTGATGCCTCTGAGCTCACCAGCTCGCGAGAGATTGTGGTCAGTGGTGACCAGCGTGCCGTCGGCGTTCGCCGCCATGCTCAGCAGCTTGGCATCCACGTCGGCGAATTCAGGGACCGAGTCGTCCAAGACTTCGAACGACACGTTGAGCGTTTCGCGAAGCGCGGCGAGGACGTCCAGTCCCCGGCGTCCACGCCGGCGACGCGCTCGATCTTGGGAATCCGCAATACCTTGCAGCTCGTCGACCACGAATGCCGGCACCGCGATACGCCCCCGAACGAGCCCGACTCGCGCCAATTCGAGGATTCGGCCGTCAATTGCAGCCGACGAATCGAGGACAAAGACGTCCGGTGCATCTGTCGGTTCCGAGACAAGCCCCAGTCCGGGAGGCGTTGAAGCGGGGAATATGTCCGGCGCTCTGGCCGCAAAGATGCGGGCACCAAATAGCCCGAGAACCAGCACCGTGATGGCGGACATGGGCCAACCGATCGACCGTGGCAGCAGGTTGACGAGGGGAACCGCAGTCACCACTCCTGTCACCAGACCGACCATGAGTCCAAAACCGCCACCAAAAAGCTGCGCAGCCGAGGCCCTGGCAGTCGAGGAAGGCGCACGCTCCACCCACATCCGAACCAGGCGACCAAAGGCACCACCGAAGACGTATCCGAGGCCGGCACCGATGAGCGCTCCAGTGATGATGGCGACGTCGTTGTCGATCGACGCTCCTGAGAACCACGAATTCCATTGACGACCAACGTTGAATCCGAGCGCAGTCGTCATCAGGGTGACGAGAAAACGCACCGTCTCGACGAAGATGCCTGCCGACCTATTCGATTCCATGACCTGCCTCCGGGGGTTGTCCGGTCAGGCGTCCTCTTCTACTTCCACCTTCGGTAGTGCCCGGTCGAGACGACGAATTGCGTCTTCCTCATTGATCGCCAACGAAAACCGCAGCTCGGAAGTGATGATGACCCTGGCCTTGGCAAGCATGCGCTTCAAGGCTGGAGAAATCCCCTTCTTCTGCTGGGCGTAAGTGAGGTCTCTGACGACCTCGGCGACCTGGAAGATGTCGCCGCTGTTGATTTTCTCCGTGAGGAGTTTGTACCAGCGGCTCCAGTTGCTTCCGGCTTCTTCCGGATCCTGTTTGAAGGTGGCGAACACCTTGCGGGCCATGTTCTTCGATATGACCGGACGAACGCCGAGATCCAAGGCTTTCGCCACTGGAACCCGAACGATCAGCTGGTCGGTGGCGAGCTCGAGCACGAAGTAGTCCTGCTTCTCTCCGTCGAACTCGATGCGCTCTTTCTTGACGATCGTCGCCGCCCCGTGATGGGGGTAGACAACTTTGTCACGCACTTTGAACGGCGACTTGACGGCGACCTTCTTCTTCGGTGCAGCCTTTTTGGCCGGAGCTTTCTTGGCCGAAGCCTTCTTTGCCGGGGCCTTTTTGGCTGACGTCTTCTTGGTCGCTGCGGCCTTTTTGACAGGCGCCTTCTTGGCAGGCGTCGCCTTCTTGGTCGCTGTCGAAGACTTGGCTTTCGCTGCGGCCGTCGACTTCGAAGCAGTCGCCTTTTTGGGCGTTGCTTTCTTCGTCGCGGTCGCTTTCGCGGCAGCAGTCGTCTTCTTTGGAACTGGCTTCTTCGTGGCCACGTGGCTCTCGTATCGGTCGGGGAAACCCGCAGTGTAATCGTCGGTTGTGGGGTGTCGGCGGTTGAGCCTTTTAGCTCACTCGTCGAACGCCCACGCGGTGCCGATCTCCAAGAGACGGTCGAAATACGTACGTAATTGCATCGCTCGGGTCGGTCCGACTCCCTCGACCTGGTCCAAGTCGCCGACTTCGGCGCGAAGCATCTTCTGGAAGTCACCGAAGTGCGACACCAGCGATTCTTTCACCGAATCCGGCAGCTTGGGCACCCGAGACAGCATCCGCAGCCCTCGCGGCCGCACCTGTGCGTCGATCGGAGACAGCTTCAGCTGCGTCACGATGCTGGTCGGATCAAAGAGATCTTCGGTTGACACTTCGTCCAACAGCGACAGCACCCGGTTCTTGTCACGCGGACGACGCTTGGAGTAATCCTCATATACCGCAGCGGCAAGCGCCTCTACCCCCTCGAAGAGGTCGTTCGCCTGCAGGTGGATGAGTTGCGAGTCTTCGCCCAACTCGACCGCCAGTCGCTGCATCTCGCTCTGGAGCCGTCTCATGAGCGTTGCTCGCTGCAGCAGGACCACCACATCGCCCACAACGACCAGGTCGTCAACCTCGAAACGAGTCAGACGTTCTTCCGCGTCGTTGAGCCGGCGGCGCAATCGCTCGAGACTCGTGAGTGTCTGGTTCGCACTTGCGAGGAGCGCCGTAGAGCTACGCAGTTCGATACGTTCGGCGCCCAGGTACACAACGGCCATGCGTCGCCCCTCCGAAACGGCGATCACCGGTTTACCGGTCTGGCGGGCCATACGCTCGGCAGTTCGGTGGCGGGTACCGGTTTCGTCTGTTCCGATGCTCGGGTCGGGGAGGAAGTGTACGTTCGCACGCAGGATGGCTTCTGCTTCGTCGTCGAGAACGATGCCACCGTCCATCTTGGCCAGCTCCGCGATTCGCTGAGGTTTGAAGTCTGCGTCGTCGAGTTTGAATCCGCCAGATGAGACTCGGTCGACAACCGATCCGGCGCCAACGACGATCAGCGCACCAATCTGATGATGGAGGATGAGTTCGACAGCTTCACGCAGCTGGGTGCCCGGCGAAACGCGGCTGAGAACTTCCAGAACATCATTCGACAGGGGTTCACGCATATCGCCGAGAGCGTACTAGAACGAGAGCCGTTGCGGTGACCTAAGGACGAAGCCCTGCAAGCGCCAGCGCTCCGTCGATCCGTCCCGGGCCGCCGTTGTCGGGCGACACGAATCGTGTGATCCCCAATCGGTTCACCTCATGCGTGCGACGATCGCCCTGCGGGACTTTTCTGACCTCGCCCGTCAGCCCAACTTCCCCCCACGCCGCACCCACCAGCGCCGGTCGGTCCAGGAGCGACGAGGCCAACGCAAGCGCCACAGGCAGGTCCGCGGCCGGCTCCCTGAGACGGACTCCGCCAACCACGTTGACGTACACGTCTCGGTCGGAGAACGAGAGTCCGGCATGACGCTCGAGGACGGCGAGCAACTGGTGGACCCGCGCCGCCTCGATGCCTTTGACGGACCGTCGCGGCTGCGGCGTAGTGGACCGAGAAACCAGCGCCTGCACCTCGACCAACAACGGGCGTCGCCCGTCGACTGCAGGAAACAACAACGATCCTGGGACGTCGCCAGCCCGTTGCGCAACGAAAGTGGCTGACGGGTCGACCATCTCGGTCATGCCGTCTCCGCCCATTTCGAACAGGCCGATCTGCTGTACCGGACCGAATCGATTCTTCAGGCAGCGCAACACACGCAGTCCACTCGATGAATCACCCTCGAGGTAGAGCACGACATCGACCATGTGCTCGAGAATCTTGGGTCCCGCGATCGAGCCGTCCTTGGTGACGTGGCCGACGATGACCACCGCAATGCCCCGCTCCTTGGCGAGGGTGACGAGGCGAGCGCCGGACTCCCGAACCTGACCGACGCCTCCTGGACTCCCGTCGACGTCCCTGGTTCCCACGGTTTGGATCGAGTCGACGATCAAGACTGCAGGACGCTCTTCGATGGCACTGGCGATGACCACATCGACATCGGACTCGGCAAGCAGCGAGACACCTTCGCCACCGAGCCCGAGGCGCTTCGCACGCATCGCGACCTGCTTGGCGGATTCCTCGGCGCTGACCACGAGCGCCGCAGCCCCCGTTGCGGCAACTGCCGCAGCCAACTGGAGCAGCAGCGTGGACTTTCCCACCCCGGGCTCGCCGCCCACCAACACCGCCGAGCCAGGAACGATTCCCCCACCGAGAACACGGTCGATCTCGGCAATTCCCACTGACCGGTGATGTTCGACGGCGCCTGCCGCGGTGCCCAACGGAGTCGGCACCGAAGATGCCACTTTCGGCGCAGCGTGACCGGCAACCTCATGCAGACCACCGTCGCGACGACATTGCGGACAGAACCCCATCCACTTCGCCGTCCGATACCCGCACTCGATACATTCGAAAGCTGTTGCAGCAACCACGAATGGGACACTACCGAGGAAGTGCGACACGGCTCGTCAGAGGTGCTCTTGCGCAGCACATCGGGTGCGCCACAAAAGACCCGCATCCGTGCCACAATGGCGGAGGCGGCGAATGTCACGAATCGCGCCGTCTGGCAAGGGATACACAAGGAGCGGCGAGACTCGTGGACGACGACAAGAGGATCGACTCGTTCGATGACCTTTTCGAACCTTTCGACCTGGACGACGCTCCCGAAGACGATTCGGCACCGCCTCCACCGATAGCTTCGGAACCCGAGCAGGTCGCCCAGGTACCTTGCCCTTCGTGCGGCACCGCCAACCCTGAGTACAACCGCCACTGTGAAGCCTGTGGGGCACGGTTGGGCAGCGCACCCTTGCCGGTCGCTCCTCCTCCGATGGTGCGCAACACTCCTGGGAGTCGCGCCCTGGGTGTGCTCGCGGCCTTGGTTCTCGTCGTTGCGCTCGGCGCACTGTTCTTCAACTTCTTCAACGGCGGGGATGAGGAGGCTGCGCCGCAAGAGACGACGACCACCACCACCGAGGCGCCTCAACTCGTACTGACCCGGCTCATACCGACCTCTGTGGAAGCCTCTTCATCCCTGACGGGATTCGAACCGGAAGGGTTGATCGACAACGACCCGACAACCATCTGGAACGATGCGAGCAACCGGGGCAACGGCGCCACGTTGACGTTCCGATTCCAGCAACCGGTCCAGATCGTCGAGATGGAGATTCACAATCTCACCGACGAGGAACGGTTCACCCGCAACTATCGCGTCCAGGGCTACACCATCACGCTCGATGATCTTGCAACTCCGGTGTCGAGCATCCTCGAGGACACGAGGGAAGTCCAGACCATCGAGATTCCGAGCGTCCGCACGACGGAACTCACTTTCGAGGTCAAGAGCGTCCACCCAGCCTCGACCTGGAACGGTGCGATTCCGTACGACGAACTCGCCGTCCAAGAAATCCGCTTCTACGGTTACGCCACCAACGGCTGAGAAATCGCCGGAAGTGCCGCTCATGGCGTCCAGCTGACAGCCGATAGAGTGATTGCCGGTCCGGAGAAGGGGGGCGCAATGGATCCGATCGAATCGACGTCAGACGTCCAGCCTGCCGCGCGTGGAACGCTGCGCGAAGCCGCACTCGGCGGTGGTCGCTGGGTGGCAATCGAGAACCTCTTCCTTCAGGGTCTCCAGACCGTCACAACGCTCATCCTGGCCCGCGTTCTCGACGAGGACGACTTTGGGATCATCGCGCTCATCCTCTTGGTCAACGGGCTGTTCGTGCTCGTGACGGAGTTCGGTCTGGGCGCGGCACTCGTGCAGCGCCAGGAGCGGGTTGACGACGTATATCTGGCCACGTCCTTCTGGACGAGCCTCGGTCTGGGCCTCATCGCCGGCGGAGCCGTCGCTGCCCTCGCTGGTCCGATCGCCGCCTCGTTCAACACGCCCGAAGCCACGCCGTTCCTGAGGTTCGGCGCGTTGGCACTGCCGCTGGGCCTTGCCACATCGATTCCTTCGTCTCAACTGGCTCGCAAGCTCAGATTCAAGGCGCGCAGTCTCGTCAAGATGGGTGCAACCACCATCTACCTCGTGGTGACCGTCGTCCTCGCCGTTGTCTACGACCTCGGAGCGTGGGCCGTGGTGATCGGCTGGATCAGTCGTGGAACCTTTGCACTCGCCGCCTCGATGTTTGCGTCCCGCTACTGGCCCAAGCTCAAGTATTCGGTCGAGATTCTCAAGGACGACCTGTCGTTCAATGCCGGATTCCTCGGCTCGAGAGTTTCTGGGTATCTGGCCAAGAACGCCGACTACTGGGTGGTCGGTCGCTTCGCAGCTGACGGAGCCCTGGGCCAGTACTACATCGCCTACGTCCTGCCGAGCATGATCCGACAGAGGATCACGCTCGTCGTACAACAAAGCCTTTTTCCCGTCCTGTCCCGAGCGATGTCGCAACTCGATCGGTTCGGTGCGGCGTTCCTGCAGACGTTGCAGTTCGTGACGCTCACGACTTCCGCGCTTCTCGTCGGTCTCGCCGCAGTGGCCGACATCGCCGTGCCGGTCGTGTTCGGGTCGAAGTGGATAAGCATCGTCGCTCCGACGAGTGTGCTCGCCTTCAGTTCGGTGTTCGACGCCCAAGTTGTCGTCGCCAGAGTGGTCATCTTGTCCGCAGGCAAACCGATGTGGAACCTCGTACTCGGCATGGTCCGCGTCGCCATTCTCGGCGTCATGCTCATCTGGGCGTGGGAAGAGCAAACGCTCGTGGCCGTGGCCATCGCGGTGCTGGTCTCGTCCGTTCTCGGCACGGTCGCCCACTACGCCGCGGCTCTCCGACTGTTGAGGTCCTCATGGACACCGCTCCTCAAGACGCTGCTGCCCGCCGTCGTTCCCTCATTGGTGATGTACGGGGGCGTGAGAGTGTTGCGTGGGCTCCTTGCCGACCGCATCACGATCGACATCATCGAGCTTGCGTTGTTGGTAGCCGCAGGTGGTGCGCTCTACCTGGGCACCGGATACCTGTTGCATCGTGGAGCATTCCGTGGCCTGTACGGGGACATCGCCGACACCCTCATCCCCGGCCGCGGCAAGAAGCGCCAGCGAGACGATCTGACGCCAGAACAGATAGCCGAACGCGAAGCTCGCCGTGCCGCGCGTACCGATCTCACCCCTGAACAGCTGGCCGAACGGGAAGCTCGCCGTGCGGCCAGGCAGCGAGGCGATCAGTGACTGTCCCCAACCTGTTTCTCGTAGGTGCGGCCAAGTCAGGCACCACCTCGATGGAGAACTACCTGAGCGAACATCCGGAAATCTTCTTCTCTCCAGAGTCGGAAGTGCATCACTTCGGCAAGGACCTCGACATCAAGTACCGGGTGGCGGACCGAACCGAGTACCTCCAGCTCTTCGCTGATGCGGGTGATGCCGTCGCCGTTGGCGAGAAGTCCATCGGCTATCTGTTCTCGAAAACTGCAGCTGCCGAGATCTACGAATTCAACCCCAACGCGAAGATCGTCATCTTGTTGCGCAATCCCGTCGACATGATGTTCTCGCTCCACCGGCAGTTCGTGCGGTCGTCGAACGAGGACATCGTCGACTTCGCCGAGGCGCTACAAGCACAGTCGGATCGGCATCACGGCAAGCGAATCCCGCATACGGCCCACAAGCCGGAAATGCTGCAGTACTTCAACGTGGTCGATTACGCACCGCAGGTGAAGCGATACCTCGAGGTGTTTGGTGACCAATGTCTGGTGTTGCTCTTCGATGATCTCGTCAGGGATCCGGCCGGCACGTACAGAGCGGTCCTGGAACACGTTGGCGCCGACCCTGATTTCGCTCCTGAATTCGAGGTCCACAATCAGACCATCGATCTGCCGTCAGTCGCCCTTCGCCGCCTGATGGCGAAAGTGCCGTGGCTCACCAAGGCCATGCGTAACGTCATGCCGCCTCGGTACAGGCGAAAGCTACGACGGGCATCGGCGGTTGTTCAAAAGCAGCCAGACCGCAAGCTCGACCCGGTGCTGCGGAGAGACCTCCTGTGTCGTTTCGAGACACAGATCGACGCCTTGGGGGCATTGATCGATCGCGACCTCTCAGGCTGGCAAAGCTGAGTTCCCGTTGGGTCAGCTGAACCAACGCTCCACGAGGTCGGTTCCCAACAACTCGCTCGCATGTTCGAGGTCGGCCCGCAATCGCTCTTCGAGCGCAACCCGCTGCTCTGTGGGGAGCTCGGCCTTCGTGGCGTTTCGACGGTCGACGCCTTCTCGCATTGCTGCCCTCGCCTTCGAGGGAACCAGGGCCTTCAGGATGCGTTTGGCGCCGCTCGAGCCGCGAAGGAATGCGTGGAGTCGCTCGGACCTGGGTTGCCCGCTCGCGTTCACGGCGCCTGCGTCTGGCGGTTGAAAAGACGGGTCGACTCCGACGTGTCTGTACAAGTCGGAGAGCACCTCGCTTCGGCGACTGACCAGGTCATCGAACAGGATCACGTGGATCTGCTCGCGATCGAAGACTCGGAACCAGCGGTCGAGCTGGGCGCCGTAGCGGCTCAATGCCTCGTAGTCCCAAAAGGGCGCCCATCCAGATGCGACACGCCCTGGACCTGCTGCGAGCGCCTCGTCGAAACCGAGGGTCTCGCGAGCTTGCCAAGTGTGTTGACTGAAATTGCTGAACGCTCGTTGCACTGGATCTCGAAGCGTCACCACGATGCGTGCGTCTGGAACGTCCGCAGCGATTCGTTCGGCGGCGTGATCGCTCGACAAGTACAGAGTCGACGCCTCCCCCACGGCGACGGCAGCGTCGCTGCCAGCGAACAACGCCTCGTACTCGCTTCGGTTCCTGACGCCCTGTCCATCTCCAGGACCCGTGAACGGTTCAGATCGTTCGGATACGGCATAGAACCACGGTTCCTTGTTGGCGCTCGTGAAGGTCTCGGGATGGGCGTCGAGGACCTCGTTGAGCGTGGTGGTGCCGCACCGCGGGGCACCGACGAGAAAAAAGCTCGGAAGACGACTCACTGCGGATAGCCCTCGACGAGTTCTGAGAGAATGCGGTCAGCGATTCGCTCCCAGGTCATCGTCTTCATCAGTTCCTCGCGCCGCTCGTCCGCCCGCTGTCGCATGGTCGGGTAGTCATCGATCATCTGGGACATCGCCTTGGTCAGAGCGTGCACATCGCCTGGCTCTATCGCGAGCCCACCGGTACCCATGATCCACTCTTGGTTTCCAACGGTCGTTCCGATGACCGGCAGTCCAGTCATCAAGGCCTCGACCAGAGCTATTCCAAATGGCTCGACGTACGTTGGAATCACCAAGGCGTCCGCCCGAGAGAAGTACTTCTGCATCTCATCGTGAGGTACTCGTCCGAACACATTGACGCCGGCCGGGTGCGGTCCTGGTGGCTCGCCCCCAACGACGTCGAGCTCGATGTTCGGATATTGCTCACGGAGTGCAGCGAACGCCTCCAGCAGATCTGGGAGACCCTTTCGCCGCCATTCGATTCCCGCGAAGAGGAACCGATCACACGAGGTCGACACCGAGCGATCACCGAGGGGCGCATTCGGGGCACCACCCACCACGATGATCCGATCTGCGCCGATGTCATAGTGTTCCAGCGCGAACTCCTTCGTCGTGGGCCCCATGACGAACAGACGATACGCGCCGTTCACGAAAGCGGCTTCTCGTTCCACCCACTCGGGAGTGGCCCTCGATTGGTATTTGCCCTCTGCTGCCAGCCCCTCCTGACCCAGCCGGTCGGTGTAGATGCCGTACCGCACCGACGGGTCCAGCGAAAAAGCGCCAATCGACTGGATGAACAGCACGGTCCCGGAGAGCAGATGCGGATCCGTCACCCGCTGCAGGGCACTCGTCCACGCCGCTGTCTTGGAGAACGGAACGTTGTCCCCCGCCCGCCTCGCTTCTCGCTTTGCGGTGAATCGGGCCGGCAGTACCCGTATCGACCGGGCGAGCGTGTGCACGTCGAACTCATCGAATGGCACCTTCGGCCGCATCGCCTCGATCAGCGAGGTACCGCTCCCAGAAAAGGTTCCGTGGCGTATGACCGACAACGTCATCGACCGGACTCACTTCGCTGCGAAGCCCACCGCTTTTGCAGTGAGGCAACAGCGGACGACAGAACATGGTGAATACGCGCGACGCCGCTCCACAGCGGCACGAAGCGCACTCGCCGTTCGTAGCCGGCACGAGCGAGCTGACTGTCGACGACCGCCTCGAACATGGTCATCTGGGCACGCCGCTTGGCGCCTTTCCATCGATATACGTCTGTCGCAGCCGGCGGCCGCAGCAACTTCTTGTGGAATCCCTTCACCAGCGATTGCTCGGGGACGTTGCCGGCCGCAGATTCGTGGAAATCGAGCATCGCCGATTCGAACTCGACGCCCAAGAACGAACACACCGCTCTGACCGTTTCATCCAGGTCCAGGACGAGGTCCTCGTACTTGATCCACATCCACCGGTCAGCGGGCAGCGCCGATCGCGCCCGGTCAGCCGAGTCGATGCACGCAGCCCAGTATTGACCGATGCGCCACGGAGTCCTCCCGCGCCATCGTCGCGGTTGGAGAGACTCGAAAACATCGCGGCCGTCTCGGCTGATGTGGATGAATCGAGCCTCTGGAAACAACGGCGCCAACCAATCCAGATGCAGCACGTACTCAGGCGACTTGTCCACCCAGACGGTTTTGCCGGTGCTCTCTATCTCGTAGGTCATCAGTCGATCGAAGAACTCGGCGAGTCCCATCGGTGCATTGCCGGCGATTTCGGCGAATTGGGCGTCCGACACCGAGAAGTTCTTCCACCGACCCTTGGATTTCACTATCTCGATCGCGCTTTCGACTGCGGCGACGTCAAGCGCTCCGTCGAAACCGAACTCGTCGACCAGATCGATCAGGAACCAGGTCTCTGCCGGCACGGAAAGCCGGCTGTGCTGATTCACGATGAGACGAAGCAAGGTCGTACCAGAGCGATCCGAACCGACGATGAAGGCGTTCGTCATCGCCATGCATCGAGGTCTCGGTCGAGAAGCCGCTCGAGGCGTGCCACGGAATCGGAGAACTCGGACCGGAGGCGGTCTCTCGTCTCGCTCTCGATCGGGGGATACGGCTCGGCGTCGGCCCTGTTGATGACCTTCACTGCAGTACGCACGGGCTTCGGGAAGCCCTTCACGGCTTGATTGAGCTTCGGCCAGCGGGCTCGGTAGAACGCATTCACCGGCGCACCGAGGTTCTCAGGGCGGAACTCTGAATCGATACCGAGAAAGGCACACACGGCTCCGTAGGTCGCAGCTGGGGACCGCTTCAGGTCTTCGACCAGCAGAACGTGCACCTGGTCGTCGGGAAAGCGGGTCGCGACATGTTCCAGCTGATCGACGTACCGACCTCGATCGACGTATGAGTAGCGGGCTCGGGTGAGCGGGTCGGCTCCGTCGAGTCTCTGCCCTTCGGCCGCAAGCGCCTCTTCAAAGGTCATCGGTTCGTAGCCGCGAGACCGATTGAACCAGTAGTGGGAGTACGCCCGCGAAACCGGCTCCCTCAGAATGGCGATCAGTTTGGCCTCACCGATGTCGGCCGCCATACGGTCGATCGACTGCTTGTCGTAGATGTACGTAGGCGTCGCCTCGCCGACCGCGGACTGACTCGTCGAGTCTGCGAATCGCTGCCGGTACCACTCGAGTCCCTCGTCGTAATGACGGTTGAAGAAGTGGAGTTCCTTTCGCGGCGCCATGAACAGATCTGGATGAGACGCGAGGTAACCCGCAAGCGAGCTGGTTCCAGAACGCATGGCGCCAATGATCACGAAGTTCGGCAGTCGACCCACGGTCGATTCCCCCTCAACAGGTCCGCCCCCTGGCAGGGACCCCGTGGATCGTACGGCAAAGATCAGGGACGCGTCTAGGTCAGGGACCGATTATCTCGATCAGCTCCACTGCGCCAGCCTTGTAGCGTGGGGCGATGCGACCGTGGAACACCCTCACCGAGGCCGGGCAGATCCGCCGTCTTCGGCCCCTGGCGATGGCGGCGCTCGACCGCTTTGCCGTGATCCCGACGCGTCTTCGCCTGGTCGGCGGATTCACGAATGTGCTCTTTCGCGTCGATACGGCAGACGGCGCATACGCTATGCGTGTCGATCTGCACCAAGACCACTCCGACACAGACGTTCAGATCGAGTTGGGATGGTTGGCCGCCCTCGCTGCCGAGACGGATCTCGATGTAGCCGTGTCTGTTCCCGCCATCGACGGGAGCCCGTTCGTCAACGTCGGCGCTCCTGGCGTCCCTGGAGAACGGCGATGCACGTTGTTCGAATGGATCCCTGGGAAGCCCATTGGCGACGATCCGACACCTGAGCACTACCACCGTCTGGGCCAGCTTTCGGCACGACTGCATGAACACGGCGCCACATACAGGCCTGCGGTCAAACCGATGCAGTGGGATCGGATCTTCTATTGGCCAGAAGAAGTCGATCCGGTCGTGATCGACAAACCCGAGATGGCGCAACACTTTTCGGGAGATCGGAGGCAGATTCTCGATCGGTGCATCGAAGTCGTTGGGGGCGCATTCGACCGATTGGATCCGGCCGGTGCTCAAATCGTGCACGCCGACCTGCATCCGTGGAACGTGCACGTCTATCGGTCGCGAATGGTTGCGCTGGACTTCGAGGACGTCGCCATGGCGCATCGGGTTCAAGACATTGCCATCACGCTGTATTACCAACGCGACCACGACGCCTACACGGAGTTCGTGGCCGCGTTCACCGCCGGCTATCGAGAAATCCAGCCATGGCCCGAAACGTACCCGGGCGAGGTCGATCACTTCGTGGCAGCGCGTGGTCTCATGTTCGTCAACTATGTGCTGAACCTGCTGGACGATCCGAGCGACTTCTACGCGACGCTGTTCCCCCGGCTGCGCGCATTCCTCGAGAAACACGACACCTGACTCGACAGTGCTCAATCGAGCCAAGAATCTGACGATGCACTTACCAGCCGGCTCCGCTCACCGATGCGGCATGCCAACCAGGCCGGCCTATCCTTCACCACCATGTCAGACACAGTCGCAACACGAACCGATGCCGCCACCGCAACGGTCGACGCCGTGCAATTCCTGGGCCGCGCCAGCGACCGAATGTTCGCAACGACCGTCAGCCCGTCTGGCGCAAGCAGGGCCGGTGTCGTGATCTGCCCGTCCATAATGGCGGACTTCATCCCGAACTATCGCCGCGAGGTCGTGCTCGGTCGTGAGCTCGCAAGCGCCGGCGTGGCTGCGCAACGCTTCCATTACCGCGGCATCGGCCATTCGGACGGCAACGCTGTCGACCTGTCTTTCAAGTCGATGGTCGGCGACGCGATGGAGGCTGCCGCCCATCTGGTGAAGAGCGCCGATTCCTCGAAGCTGGGCTTCGTCGGCACCCGTTTTGGTGCACTGACGGCTGCCGCTGTAGCAGCCCAACATCCAGGATCGCCGTTGGCGTTGTGGGAACCCACTCTCACTCCCAAGTCGTATTTTCGAGAAGCGTTCCGAGCCGTCATGATGATGGGGGTCCACCTCGACGAGTCGGAACGGATCACCACTGCGGACATGCAACGGGAACTGACAGAAGCCGGTGCAACCCAGGTGCTCGGTTACCCGGTCCACAAGGCGTTCTACGACGACGTTGTCGAGCGAGACCTCGTGAGTGAGCTCGGCTCAGAACCACGCCCGATCTTCTTGGTACAGCTCGGAGGCACGGCCTTACGCAAGGACAACCAGGCTGCGGTCGACCGCTGGACCGCAGCAGGCTTCGAGGTGACCAGCCATGTTCTGCCCACCAAGGAAGCCTGGTGGTTCCTCGATGATCGAGCGGTTCCGTCTGCAGACCTCGTACGTCTCACCGTCGACTGGTTTGGAGCACAGTTCGCATGACCACGCTCGGCACCACCCAGAACGAGACGCCCGTGTTCTTCCCGGCCGATGGCGAGATGTTGTTCGGCATTCTGTCCGAGCCGATCGCAGATCCGAAAGGCGTCGCGATCATCGCCGTACCTGGCGGAGGCTGGATACCGTCCACTCACCGCAACGGCATGTGGGTGCGCCTCGCACGCGCTCTCGCAGCCGATGGATATCACATGTTGCGGTTCGATTGGCACGGTGTCGGTGAAAGCAGCGGATTGTTGGAGCACTACGAGCTCTCCGAACCGTTCACCGGCGACATAGCTGCGGCGGCTGACTATTTGACCTCGATCGGGATGACACGCATCGTCCTCGTCGGAACGTGCTTCGGCGGCCGTACGGTGAACGCGTCGACCGCTCAGGTGACCAATCTCGCAGGCTTGGCGTTGTTCTCGGCGCCGCTGAGAGACAAGCCCAAAGCCGAAGATCTTCAAAAGCATTCGCTCGCGTGGTTCATCAAGCAGGCCCTCCAACCAAAAGTCATCAAAGGACTCTTCGAGAAGCGCAGGCGCAGGACCTACATGCGCTTGCTCAAGCTCAAGACCCAATCGATCGTCAACAAGATCCTGCGACGCTCGACCAATCGAAACACCACGAGCAGCCGGCCGCAGATCGCGAGCACGGCCTATCTACAACCGCTCGATGAAGTGACGGCGAACGGGATTCCCGTGCTCCTCGTCTACGGAGACGGAGACGATTACTACCCCGATTTCGTGAACGCCAGAGATCGAGGCCAGCTCGGCGAGATCATGGAACGAGCGGGCGAAAAGATGACCTCCATCGTCGTACCCGGCGACCTTCACAGCTTCGCTTCTCTGGAATCCCAAGACCTCACCGTGGCGACGGTCAGAGAATGGCTCGCAAAGCTCTTCTAGAGACGTCGATACGTTCTTCAGCGGTCCCTTGGGGCCATCCACCCGGTGATCTCTGAGATCATTCGCTCTTGACTTTCGAGTGTCGCAAACCCTGAGAGGTCCCCGCTCACCGGGTGCACCGCTATCCGGTCGCCGGCGCGCTCAAGCAACTGCGCCAATGGTCCTTCTTGCGCCGACTCGGCAAAGTGGTCGTAGTGGCCGTCACTGTCGCCGTACAAGAACAGCACCCGCACATCTCGTTGCACGAGAGCGTTGACTTCTTTCACCAACTGTGGAATCGACATCGTCTGGTCTGCCACCTTCTCGCGCACTCGTTTGGCCGGAGCCGCCTTGCTGGGGAACAGGCGTTTCTTCACGGCACGCCACTTGAGCGTGACCCACTTCCAATACAGACGCCTGGCGTTGGGATCGAGCAGACCCTTGACCACCTCCGGCCGGAACGCACTCCTCACCGCATCACGAGCCCCGAGTTGGTCGGCGCGCTTGGTGCGGGTTCCGCCGACGGGAAACGGGAACGAAACGAGGACCAACGCCTCGAGATCGTCGAGATGTTGCGCTGCCTCCAGGGCGCACCGTGAGCCGAAACAAACCCCGACCAGCGTTGTCGGCCCGCCGAGTTCCTTTGCCACTGCAACAACGTCGTCTCCGAACGGCTCGCCGAGCGAGAACCGCTCGACGTGCCCAGGGCTCTGTCCTGCTCCGTGCCAGTCGAACCGCGCCGAGCGGTAGCCAAGTCCTGCGATCGCTCGTGCCAACCGAATGAGCACTCTGTTGGCGTTCGTGGACCCGACATACCAACCGCCTGAGCACACGACAGCTGACTTCGTGGCCGACTCGTCACCCGTAGCGATCATGAAGACGGGTCCCAGGTCGGTGTCGAGAAACCTCGCTTCTTCGGTGGTCATCGATGACCACCGATTCTTGAGATGAACTCAACCGTCGCAGTTATCGCTTCGGGAGCGTCGACGCTGGCCAGCACCACGTCATCTCGCGGTGTGGCACCGAACCACCAGGGTTCGTTGTGCTCGACGCAAAGTGCCTCGATCGTCCGGCCACCGCGGGTCAGCTGAGCGACAATCGCCTCGTTGGCTGGTTTCAACGCCGCCTTTTGCTGGATCTGAACCACCAGAGCGGCGTCGCCGCTGAACGACTCCAGCTCTCGTGAGAGGGTTCGGTCCGCCAACGAGGAGTACAACGGCCAGCCGACGGTATTGCCGACAACGTCGATGTATCCGACTCGCTCGAACTCGGCGAGGCGCGCAGCACCGCTCAACCCCTTCTCGCCACGCTTGAGCGCGCCCATCATCGATGCCCTGAACACTTCCTTGAACCACGCCTGGCCCGACTCGACCGGTTCCCACAACACGAGATTGCTCTCTGGAGTTGCACTCGCCGCTGCGGCAGCAACCAGGGCGCCCGCCCTTGTAGCGATGAACCAGCCGGGCCGGACTATCGACGCCGCGTCGAGGACATCGGCGACCATCGTGTCGAATGACATGTCTTCCGTGTTGCCGACGGAATGCCCGAGTCCCCTGTAGTCGAGCCTGGTGACGGTGTAGCCGCACATCGCTAGTTCCCACGACGCCAAGAGCTCACGCCGTTGGTTGCGGCCCACTTCCGCGTGTGTCGGCGGACAGATCACGACTGATCCGATCGGCTCACCAGCGGGATGGTGCGTCATCGCGAAAACGGAACCGTCGCTGAACCAGCGTGGTTCGGCGCGAATCCCCAGTACCGCGTTCTGGATCACGTCGCCCTCAACGGTCCATTCAGTGGAATGTTCGTGCGCAGTCAGTTGCAACGTTCCCCCTCGTCGGCGACGATCGTATCACACGCAGAGTGGCGGTCTCCCTACCAGCAGTCACCGCAGCTTTAGGCCAACGCGTCACTCCTTGATGTAGGGCTGACCATCAGCGGCAGGTGGACGGCTCCGACCGACGAGACCAGCCACCACGATGATGGTTGCGATCGCCGGCAGCATCAGGAGGAACTGGGAGGGAATACCGGTCTGGAGGATGCCGAGTTTGCCGGCGATGGCGTCGGCAAATCCGAACACGAGTGCCGCGGCCATCGCGCCAACCGGATGCCACCGTCCAAAGATCATCGCCGCCAGGCCGATGAATCCGCGTCCGTTCGTCATGTTCTCGTCGAAACGGCCCACCAGGCCAACCGTGAACCAGGCGCCACCAAAACCGGCGATCATCCCTCCGAGGATCACATTCAGATAGCGCATCCGGTAGACGTTGACTCCAAGGGTGTCCGCGGCCTTGGGATGCTCTCCAACCGCGCGAGACCGGAGTCCCCATTTCGTTTTGAACAGGGCCCAAGTGGTGAGTGCCACGAGGATGAACAACCCATATACGAACAACGTGTGCGAAAACAGCACAGGCCCGAGCACAGGGATCTTCGACAGCAGCGGAATGTCCCACGATCTGAAAACGTCGGCGTTGTTGAGGTGGGGGTTCTCTGCGAGTAGCCGGACGGTCAGGAACGAGGTCAGACCTAGCACGAAGATGTTGATGACAACTCCGGCGATGATCTGATCGACCCGATACTTGATGGACAACACCGCCAAAACCCACGCCAACACGGCGCCCGTCGCGACGCCGGCCACGATCCCCATGACGTTGTTGGTCGCCGAACCCACCAAGGCTGCCATGAACGCACCGCCCAGCAACATGCCTTCGATCGCGATGTTGATGACGGCGACGCGCTCGCACAGCACGCCGGACAGCGCTCCGAACGCGATGGGAACGCTTCGTTCGATGGTGAGCTTCAGCATGCTTGTCATGTTGAATTGACCTGTGGGAGATTGCGCGGTGGCCCAGGCCAGGAATGCCACGATGAACAACAAGAGCGCAATCCCCAAGACGATGTTCGCCTTGTCGCCAAAACCTCTGGTCACCTGCCTTGCGCCAAGGAACGCCAGCAGAATGGCGACGATGTAGGACACGGTGGCCGCGGGAAAGACGAGGTCTGGAGCGTCGACGCCACCTTGCGAAAGCGTGAAGCGGCCATCCCCCTCACTTCCGATTGCGAACACCACGATGACGATCGCCGCCAGGGCCAGCTCGACGATTCCGAGAATGCGGGCCCGTCTCACTTGCGCCGGCGTGAGGATGACCTCGGTGGTCGCTGCCGCCGCGGTCATGATCCCCACCCCTGTGTCAACTGTCCGGTGCCTGCATCAGCGGCCTTCACGCGATATATCGCCCTGATGAGAGCCGGAGCAGCAATGAAGGCGATGATCAATGCCTGCACCACGAGGATGATGTCGATTGGGATCGACGTCGAAGCAGCAGCCTGCATTTGCTGACCGCCCGCCCGTAGGGCACCGAACAGCAACCCGGCGAACACCACGCCGACCGGATGAGATCGCCCGAGGAGCGCGAGGGCGATGGCATCGAACCCGATGCTGCCCGCAAATCCGGGCGCGGCCCGGTACTCGGGGACTCCGAGGATCTGATTGGCTCCTGCCAGGCCGGAGAGGGCTCCCGCAAGAGCCATGACGCCGATGTAGAGACCGACGACGTTCATCCCGGCGTATTTGGCGCCATCTGGGTTGCGCCCGATGGCACGGAATTGGAAGCCGATGGTCGACCGGAAGAGAATCCAATACACGCCATAAGCACTGAGCAGCGCAACGATGATGCCGGCATGGACGCGCAGATCGTTGCGGTCGAGGAAGCCAAGCAAGCGGGGCAGCCGCGCCGAGATCTGAACGGTTTTTGAAATGGGGTCGTCGCGGCCGGATCGCTGGATGGCCTCGGTCGTGAGCAGGAAGTCGATGAACTGCACGGCGATGAGGTTCAACATGATCGTCGTGATGACCTCGTGTGCACCGGTCTTGGCTCGCAGCCATCCGGGAATCCCGCCCCAAAACGCTCCGCCCACCATTGCGCCGATCAGCGCCAGGGGGAGATGCAGAAACACCGGTATCTCTAGCGCGAACCCGATCACCGTGGCGAGCATGCCACCAATCAACATCTGTCCCTGTGCACCGATGTTGAACAGCCCTGCACGGAAGCCGACGGCAACAGACAATCCGGCAAGGATCAATGGTGACGATGCGAGCAACGTCTCCGAGATGGCACGGGCGCCACCGAAAGCTCCTCTGAACAACGCCCCATACGCCGAACTCACCACGGCCCACGACTCGGCAATTGCCGTACCTGGACTGTCGGCCCACAGCCGGAGCAGTTCCACGTCGGAGACGGCAATGATCAGACCTCCGATGACGAGCGCCGTGAAGACGGCGAGCGCAGGGACGAGCAGCGCGGTACGCCAGTCGGCGCCGACACCGGACACCTCTTTGAGCAACGCGGCGGTTTCTTCGGCGGGTGTGTGCTGGTCCCGCTCTTCGCCTTCGTCTGGCGTCACTTCGTCGCTCACGGCTGGCCTCCTGCCATGTACAGGCCGAGATCGGTCGCCGTTGTCGTAGCTGGATCGACGTCGGCCACGATGCGGCCGCGGTACATCACCAAGATCCGGTCGGACAATGCGAGCACTTCGTCGAGTTCGGTCGACACGATGAGGATGGCGCTACCTGCATCCCGTTCCTTGACGATGCGTTCGTGAATGTATTCGATTGACCCAACGTCGAGGCCTCTGGTCGGTTGCGACGCTATGGCCAACTTGATCGGCCGTGAGAACTCTCTCGCAACGATCACCTTTTGCTGGTTGCCTCCGGACAGGTTCGATACGGGCACATGCACGCTCGGCGTACGGACGTCGTACTGCTCGACGAGCTCTTCGGAGTGGACCGCAACATCTGCCCAGTTCATCGAGATGCCGGTGGAGTGCGGCTCGGCGTAATACGAGTTGAGCACCATGTTCTCTGCAACGGTGAAGTCGAGGACGAGCCCACTTCTCTGCCTGTCCTCTGGGACGTGGGCAACACCAAATTCGTGCACCTTGCGCGGCGAGGCGGCCGACATCTCGACCCCGTCGATCATTATCTTTCCCGAGATCGGGGTGAGGAGGCCGGTTATCGCCTCTACCAATTCGCTCTGACCATTGCCCTGGACACCGGCGACGCCGACGATCTCACCAGAGTGAACAGTGAGCGACACATGGTCGACAACAGGCTTGTTGAACTCGTTCACCACCACGATGTCCTGCACATCGAGAATCGCGTCACCCGGTGTCGCCTTGGCTTTTTCGACGGTGAGCTCGACCGGACGACCAACCATCATCTCGGCGAGCTCGTTCTCTGAAATCTCGCCGGGCACGGCCTCGCCGACGATCTTTCCTCGGCGCAGAACGGCGATGCGGTCGGCGATCTCCAAGACCTCGCCGAGTTTGTGCGTGATGAAGATGATCGCCTTACCTGCCTCCTGGAGTGATCGCACGATGCCGAAAAACTCCTCGACTTCTTGCGGCGTCAGCACAGCAGTGGGTTCGTCGAACACGAGCACCCTCGCATCTCTGAACAGCACCTTCACGATCTCGACCCGTTGCTGAACCCCTACCGGAAGATCTTCGATCAGTTCCGATGGTGGCACTTCGAGTCCGTATGTGCGGGAGATCTCGAGCACCTCACGTTCGGCTTCCTTGAAGTCGATCCGGCCGAGAGGACCTGTTGGTTCCACACCCAAGACGACGTTCTCCGTCACGGTGAAGACCGGCACCAGCATGAAATGCTGGTGCACCATGCCGATTCCGGCTGCGATGGCGTCGCCGGGCCCGGTGAAGTGCTGCAGCGCACCATCGACGAGGATCTCGCCTTCGTCGGCGGAGTAGAGCCCGTAGAGGATGTTCATGAGCGTGGTCTTGCCGGCGCCGTTCTCGCCGAGCAAACCGAGAATCTCGCCTTCACGAACCTTGAGGTCCACGGAATCGTTGGCAAGCACACCAGGAAATCGCTTCGTGATTCCCCTGAGCTCCAATTCCACTTGTGGTCACCCCTCGCCAGCCTCAAGCCAGACTAGACGTCCAGTCAACGCGGCGCAGTGCTGCTTCCCACATACGAAAAGCGGCCCCTCCCGGAGGAGGGGC
>JABDJC010000237.1 GCA_013003395.1 Acidimicrobiia bacterium | reverse complement strand
AGCCCGTTGCTCCGGAGGAACCCTTCGACTTGAAGTGGTTCACCACGACCGTGAACACCTCGCCGGCGACATCGAACGTCTGGGCCACCGGTGGACGATCTTCAGCGAAGATCGAGTCGTCATCGGCGACTGAATCGCCGACGGTCGTCGCCACGTCCGACCGGTAGATGATGCCGACCTTGATGGCGTTCGTGGACTCGAGACCGCCGGGATACGCCGGATCCTCGACGAACGCCCATGTCGGATTCGAGTCGGCTGCATTCAGCGCGTCGACCAATGCGCCAATCGCAGTCGGGCCGTTGTTCTCGAGCTCTTGAACACCGACGATGTCGGCATCGAGAGCCAAGAAGGCCGTGACAAGCTTGTCGGTCTGGCGAGCCAGTTCGGCTTCAGAGTCGGCCCCGCGGCCGCCATTGGAGCCGTCGTCGATCGTTGTCCAGTAGTTGAGAACATTGAACGAAGCAACGCTCACTGTTCCGCCAACTTCCGGTCGATCTGGCCGCAGGTTGTTCTGATCGAACGCCACATCCGGGTTGTAGATCCGGTAGGCGCTGAACGAGAAGCCGAGCGGTCCGGTGATTCCCGTTGCGGAATCGCCGCGTCGCAAGGTTCCGGCATCGGTGAAGTACGGAACTTCATCAGGGAAGCTGATGTCGGATCCCGTGTCGAGAGTCACGATGCTCCGGGCGTTCAGATCTTCCTGGGCGTTGGCGTCGGCGCCAGGAGCGGCGATGTTCGTCGGAATGACGAGCGGCGCGTCGGTCGACAAGATCGTCTCACCGAAACGGTGCAGATTGAACGTGTCGGACACGAACAGCTCATCGAACGTGACGTGCATGCCCTCGTAGGGCTCCAGGCTTCCGCCTTCGGGCACCGGCAAGTCGACGAGAGTCGCTGCCGGAACGTCGGAACTGCCGCATACCTGCAGCAGCGAGACCGATATCTGGGTGTCGTCGAAGAACTCGTCGACGAATCCCTGGACCCGAACCACGTCGCCGGGCGCAACTGCCACCGGCGATGAGCCCGTGTACAGGAACACGCCGTCTGATGTCGCAGGATCGCCGTCGCCGACGGCGTCTTGTATGAACAAGCCACTCAAACGGTCGTCGTCGAGGATCTCCTGGAAGTCTGAATACACGACGCCTTCGACGATGACTTCTGCGCCGTCGATCGGGCTGGCGTCACCGCTTCCTTGCACTTCCATGATCGTGTGCGTGACCGCCGCCACACAGAGATCCACTGGAGGAGCAACGAAGCAATCGTTGGCTGCTCCAGGGCTACCGAAGTCGCCATCGCCGAACGCAGTTCCCGATTCACACCAGTTGGCGCCGACGTTGTTGTCGAGTGCTGGATCCATCAGAGCCATGGACATACCGTTCGGATCAGGGAACGTCGCTCCGTTGTCCCAGACGACGCGATCGACCTCAACCGAATCGAGGTCGACCAGCACGAGTTCGTCGGAGCTGTTCGACAAGAACATGTCTCCGCCGAAGGCGTAGTCAACAGTTACTCCACCGTTGACTGCGGTGTCGGCGTCCTTACCGAGCACGACGTATCCGCCGGCCGGTACAACCAACGTCGCGCCGATCACGAATGAGTCGGAGTCGTCGTCCTTCACGGTCCATCCGGTGATGTCGACGTCCTCGGTGCCGGCGTTGTAGATCTCGACGTATTCGCCGAAGTCGTCGCTGACTGCCGAAGGGTTCTGCATGATCTCGTTGATGACCAGGGGAGCAGGCGGATTGCCGCCGTCACCCAGGAACGTCTGGCCGGCGTTCTGCGAGCCGAACGAATCGTCTGCACCGGTGGTCCACGAAAAGTCGTCGGCCGTGGTCCCGGTTCCCACGAGTTGCATCGAGGTGCCCTCGAGCGTGTCGCTGGATTCGCTGACGCCGATGTCGACGCTCACAAGTCCGTCTGCAACACCGCCAACAGCGGTGAAGCTGCCTTCGTATGACAGAAATTGAATGACGACTCCGCCGTCATCGACGAGAGCCATGCCATCAGGCGCACCGTTCTGGATGCCTGCGACGGCCTCCGAAGTGGTGCCGTATCCGCCACCTTGGTCCGCGAGCACACCTGAGAGTGCAACCGAGTCGTACTCAGCGCCTCCATTGCCGTTGTAGAACACCACTGACCATCCGGTCAGATCTGTCCCAGTCGGACCGGCAATCTCAATTGCCTCGCCGACGTCGGAACCGCTGTTGTCGTAGTGAATCTCGTTGATGAACACGGCCGGCCCCGTACCTGCATTTGCAGATTGGGCCACCACCGGCACCAATACGAGCACTGACGCGAGCATCGCAACAAGTGCGGCGAGCGTGACTCCCCGCTGTTTCGACAGCTCCACTCCATTCCCCTTCCGTTGGAACTCGAAGGTCTGATCCTACCGGTTTGGGGTGACGTGATTCAGAGGGAGTGGGTGACTCGATTCCTACCGCTCGTAGGTTTCTCCTGCAGCGATCCGAACCTCGAGCCAGTTTTCGATCGGCGGAAGGGGACATGAGAACGCTTCGTCGTAGGCGCAATAGGGGTTGTACGCGTAGTTGAAGTCGAGCGTGACGGTGCCATCCTCATTCGGATGCACGTCGAGGTATCGGCCCGCTCCGTAGGATTCCTTGCCTGAGGTGGCGTCCCTGAAGGGCACGAAGTAGCCGTGAGCGCCAGTGTCGTACAACGTTACATCGGCCTGCTCACCGGCAACTTCGATGGTTGCGACCTTGGCCCGGCGATATATGCGCTGTTGCCCGTCAGACGTCTGCACCGTGACCTCGGTGCCGTCGGCGTCCCGCGGTTCGACGGTGAACGCAAGGTCCGGCGACGGCGGAAAGTATGTGAGACCAGCGAAGTCGACCCTCTTGCCATGTGGGATCGGAGATTCGTGGGCGGTGCGAAGGTACTCGTCTTTTTGCTTGCGGAACTGTTCGATATCGATCATGCCGGGTTCAACCCCGGGAGGCGTCCGTTTGATTCCGCGCGCCGCCGGCCGAGGCCGCCACCACGCCGGCGCCAATGACGATCAGCAACAGCCCGATGAACGCAAGAGCCTGCGAGTCGATTCCGGTGTTCGGCAGCGTTTCCACACCCGGCGCAGCTGCCAGAACCACCGTCGTCGAGGTGACCGTCGTGCCAAGAACCGCGAGGGTCGACGAGGTCGTCGTCGGCGCTCCGGTGGTCGACGGAACACTCGGTGGCTGCAGGCTCGTTGTTGTCGTGGGAATGGAAACAGTCGTGGTCGTCGCATCCGGAGTCGTGGTCGAAGTGGTCGATTCGGGGACCGATGTGGTGGTGGTGTCGGGCACCCTGGTTGTTGTCGTCGTCGTGTCCGGCACCGTTGTGGTCGTCGTGTCCGGCACCGTTGTGGTCGTCGTGTCCGGCACCGTTGTGGTCGTCGTGTCCGGCACCGTTGTGGTCGTCGTGTCCGGAACGGTTGTAGTCGTGGTGTCGGGAACGGTTGTCGTAGTCGTGTCGGGAATCGTGGTCGACGTTGTCGTCTGGCCTGGCGGGGGGCAATGGCATGGTGTGACTCGCCGCGCTGCACCAGCCGAGAAGGAACCGGTCTCACCCCAGATCCGAACCACCGAACCATCGACCGCGTGAATCGTCACCCGGAAAGCGGTCGGCGACGCCACGCCGTTCGTCGTCCACGAGACGCCCGATGCGGTCCACGTGAAGTACGTCACCACCCCGTTGACGGTCGCCTGTACTTGTCCCGCCGGTACCGGCATGCACATCGGATCTGTCGGCGAATCCGCTGCGGTGTTGGCCAGGACTGGCGTCGACATCAGGATCAGTCCAAGAACGATCACCGAAAGCCCTACAGCCTTCATTTTCAAAGCCCCACGCTCCACTGAGGAACTGTGGCGACGGCGGTGCGTCGTCGCTCTCTGTCAGTCTGACTATTAGACGCTCGAGCGACGGATTTCTATCCCATTTTCGCGTCAAATATTTCGAGAAGTTGTGGCGCCGTATCGGGCGATTTCGGCGTCGAGATCCAGCGGAGCGACCTTGAGTTCCCGGGGTCCGGTCCACAAGGCGACCGGCACCTCCCACATGATCTCGAATTCGAGGCCGTCGACGTCCTTGCCGTACAGCGACTTCGTCCCACCGTGGTCGGAAGCGCCACCGAGAGCACCGGCCGCGCTCAGCCTTTGCCTGATGTCGACGAGGTCTTGCAGTGTGTCCACCTCCCAGGCGAGGTGATAGAGCCCTGGACCACGCCCCGGCGTAGCACCCGGTCCGACGCTGAACAGACCGAGGTCGTGGTCGTTGGGAGACCTCGGGAGACCCAAGAAGACGGCGTTGTCGCCCATCCTGGTGATCTCTTCGAAGCCGAGGACAGTTGTGTAGAACTCGGCCGCAGCAACGGCGTCGCGGACGTACAGGACTGCGTGGTTGAGTCGTCTGATCATGCTCCACAATCTAGGGCCATCGCGCCGCAACCAACCCGTCGAGTGTGCTTGGTTGCACCTATACGGTTGAATCAAGCACGTTCGACTACTGGGCTGTCCAGCCGCCGTCGACGGTCAGGACGTGTCCGGTCACCATGCTTCCCGCAGGCGACGCCAGGTAGAGGACCGCAGCGGCAACGTCGCCGATCGTTCCAACGCGGCCGATCGGAATCCGATCGACGACTCCGGCCAGATACTCGGGGTCGTCGAGGCGCTCGGCTGTTCCTGGCGTATAGATGAAGGTTGGAGCGACGGCGTTGACGGTCACTCCCCTCTCTGACCACTCGAGTGCAAGCACTTTTGTGAGCAGGTTCACACCGCCCTTCGATGCCGAGTAGACCGCATGGTCGCGAATACCCACAAGTCCGGCCTGTGAGCTCATGTTGACGATGGATCCCGATCCCTGTTCGAGCATGACGCGTGCCGCCGCCTGAGCACAGAAGAAGAGGCCTTTCAGGTTGACGTCCATCATGTCGTCCCAGTCGGTCTCGGTCACGTCCTCGGCCCGATGGTTTGCTCCGAGTCCGGCGTTGTTGACGAGCACGTCGATCCGCCCGAGTTGGTCGCGTATCGAGGCGAAGCCGCTGCGGATCGACGCGACATCGGCAACGTCGATAGACACCGCAATCGCATCGCCTCCAGCGGCGCCGATCTCGTCGACCACTTCGTCGAGCAGTGTCGAATCACGGGCGACCGCGGCCACGGTTGCGCCGGACGCTGCCAACTCGATCGCCAGTCCGCGGCCGATGCCGCGACTCGCACCGGTCACCACTGCAACCTTGCCGTCCAAGCGGAAGTCGGGAGACGCCATCTCCTCATCGTACGGTCGATGGATTGAGTACCGTCGAGGGCGCGGCTATCAGAAGGATCAGAACCATGGCGATCACCGGGGCACACCTGTTGTTCTACACGCCGGAGGCGGAAGCGCTCCGAAAGACACTCGGCGACGTCTTCGGATGGTCAGGAGTCGACGCGGGCGGCGGGTGGATGATCTACGCCACGCCGCCTGGTGAGATCGGCGTCCACCCCGGCGACAAGCCTGGACATCAGATCAGTCTGATGTGCGACGACCTCCCCAAGACGATCGCCGAATTGGAGGCGAAAGGCATCGAGTTCAAAGGCGAGCCGCACTCCGAAGACTTCGGCCACACGGCGATGATGGTTCTGCCAGGCGGCGTCGAGGTGATGCTGTACGAACCGCTCCACCCGACCGCCATCTGATCCTCACGTGAGCGGCTTCATGAACGACCACAACCCGCCCTCGGGATCTCTTGCGCTGTACTCGCGATAGCCGTAAGGCTGGTCGACTGGTTCGTATACGATTGTCGCTCCACCGGCTTTCGCATGCGAGTGATGGGCGTCGACGTCGTCGACCATGATCGCCATGCTTGCGGTCGAAGTACCGATCGTCTTCGGAGACGACAAGCCATACTCTGGAGACTCGGGATGGAGCCACAGGACTCCGTCGCCTGCGTGGATCTCTCCGTGGACGGCGTTGCCGTCGCCATCTCGCGAGAGTTGACCAGGGCCCAGCGCGAACGCGCCCGTCAAGAAATCGAAGATCGACTCCAGATCGCTGTAGACGAGGATCGAAATTCTGCTTTGCACGTTGTCATCGACCATGGTCATGTCCTCCAATATCCCGAGTAGATCATCGACGTCGGGATTCGATCCCTTCGTGACGCTGGTCATCAATGCAGCAACTCTCGAACGAAGCCGGTTCATCGTTTCGAGCTGGGATTCCAACTCTCCGAGATGTCGTGACAACGCCTCGTCCAGGTCCCACTGCGGGTTGTCGAGGGCGTTGCGGATTTCGTCGAGCGACAGTCCGAGCCTGCGGAGAACCCGCACTCGGTACAAGCGCTCGACGTCCTCACGTCCGTAGAGCCGGTGTCCGGCATCGCTTCGCTGCGAGGGAACGAGCAGACCGATCTCCTCGTAATAGTGCAACGTCCGCACCGTGAGACCCGTCGCCTCGGCGAGCGCCCCGACCTTGCTTGCGGTTCCCTGCGAATTGCTCATGGGGACGACGTTACGACCTCACGTCCCGTGAGGTGCAAGCGGTTTCTCGAACGTTCTACGCCGCACCGGACGGATCACCGCTGCTCGCGGAAATACGGGATCCCCAGCGCCGCCGGCGCACCGAGGAGGCGAGCCCGTTTGCCACTGGTGAGGATGATCATTGCCACTATGGCGAGGACGAACGGCAGCATCGCCAACAGGTTCGACGGGATGTCTATCTGAAGCGTCTGGAGCGTGAAGTTGATTCGACCAGCCGCACCGAACAAGTACGCAGCGAACAATGCTCGCCACGGTCGCCAGCTTGCGAGGATCACCAAGGCGATCGCGATCCATCCCGCGCCACCGATGAGGTCGTCTTGCCAAGAGGGCACAAGCGCCAACGAGAAATAGGCGCCGCCGAGACCTGACAAGGCGCCTCCGCCGATGACATGGAGATACCTGACCCGATTGACGTTCACGCCGGCCGCCTCGGCGCTCGCCGGATCCTCGCCCACTGAGCGCAACGCGAGTCCGAATCGAGTCTGGAACAAGTAGAAGCTCGAAGCCGCGACCACCACCCAGGACAGATACACGAGGATGTCGTGTCCGAACAACAAGGGCCCGACGATGGGCAACTCCGCGATGGCCCCGTCGAAGATCGGCTCGAACTGCTTCTTTGACGGGTTGCCGACGAGCGGCGTCTCGCCTGCGCGACCGATGAACGTGGCGAGCCCGGTACCGAACAGGGTGAGCGCCAAGCCCGACACGATCTGTGACACGCGCAGCGTGATGGACGAAAACGCGTGGAGGAACGTGACAGCACCACCCGCGACAAGTGCCGCCAGTACGCCGAGCGTGAGGCTTCCAGACACCCACGTTGCCCAGAATCCGGAGACCGCACCAACCAGCATCGTGCCCTGTACTCCCAGGTTCAGCACGCCGGCCCGCTCGGTGATGATCTCGCCCACCGTGGCGAACACGACAGGCGTGCCCAACCCGATCGCAGCAAATATCGTCAGGACGATCGCTGATTCGTTCACGTAGCCCCCTCAACTGGGACGTCTGCAGAAGTGCGCCCGGGCCGACGCACTCGCCGGATCCGATTCGCTATGAAGAACTCCCCGGCGACGGCGAATATCAGAATTGCGCCCTGGAGCATGGTGACAGTTGCGGTTGGTACCTGAATCGACTGAAGCGCCGGCCCGGCGTTGTTGAGCGCGCCCATGAGGATCCCGACCGGAATCACGGCCACGGGATTCAACCTGGCGAGGGCGGCAACGATGATCCCAACGAATCCGAGACCGAGGTCGAGCGAGCGCGGATCCATCTTGCCGAGAATGCCCACCACCAGAATGGCTCCGGCGAGACCTGCAACTGCGCCCGAGAACAGGAACACCGTCAGGATCTTGCGCGGCACACCGATGCCCGAATACCGCGCGGTGTCGGGAGAGTCACCCACGACCCGCAGCTCGAAGCCCCAAGGCGTCTTGTCGATGAGGAACCATGCAGTGATCGCGACGCCAATGGCGATCAGAATCCCGAAATCGAGACGACCCAATGAGTCGGCGATCTCGGGCAGGTTGATGCTGTCCGGCAACGGGCGACCTTGCGGAAACTGGGTCGACTCCGGGTCGCGCCACGGACTGAATGAGCCAAAGACCAGATAGTTCATCAGGTTGATCGCAATGAAGTTGAGCATCAACGTGGTGATGATCTCATTGGTTCCCAGGTAGACGCGAGGCACGGCGGCAATCGACGCCCAGAGCGCTCCACCGAGTGCGCCACCAACCAGGACCAGAGGAACGGCGACGATGCCGGGGAGCGTGTCTCCGATCGCGATCGCGAAGCCTGCTGCGGCGACGGCGCCAACCATTAGTTGACCCTCGGCGCCGATGTTCCACACGAGCATTCGAAACGCGATTGCTGCGGCCACTCCTGTGAGGATGAGCGGCGTTGCGGAAATCAGCGTTTCGCCGATTCCCCGGTTGGTGCCGAAGGCGGCATCCACCATCTTGAGGTAAACCTCAGTTGGTGAGTTGCCGGTAAGCGATAGGAAGACTGCACCAACGACCAATGCGGCGAGGATCGACAACAGCGGAACCAGCATTCGCACTCGTAGAGAGGCAAGCCCACGCGGTTCGACGATGACACGACGGGTCGTCACTTGGCGTCCTCCGGTTGGTGGCCGGCCATCAACAAACCGAGCGTCGCGGTGTCCACGCCATCGACGGGGAATTCGCCGACGATGCGTCCCTCGTACAGCACGATGAGACGATCGGCCACCGCAAACAACTCGTCGAGATCTTCGGAGATCAAGAGCACTCCTGCGCCACGCTCCCGCTCCGAGAGAAGTAAACCCCGCACGGCGTTCGTCGCGGCAACGTCGAGACCTCGCGTAGGTGATCGAGCGATGAGCACCTTGGGCTTCTGGGTCACTTCACGGGCGATCAGCGCCTTCTGCAGGTTGCCTCCGGAAAGCATCCGGATCGGCAAACCTGGCCTGACGCCGCGAATGTCGTACGCATCCACGAGCCGTTGCGACTCAGACTCGAAAGCCCGTTTGGCCAACCGCCGCCGCACGGTGAACGGCGCAGCTCGAAATCCCTTGAGCGCCAAGTTGTCTGGAGTCGAGAGCCCCGGCGCCAACCCCATGCCCAGACGGGACTGGGGAACGTAGGCCAATCCACGCTTGATCCGCGCCAGAACTGGGAGATTCGTGACGTCAGTCCCATCCAGATGCACCTTGCCACCGGCAGGCGGACGCAAACCAGCCAGACCATATGCGAGTTCCCGCTGGCCGTTACCCGACACGCCGGCGACTCCGAGCACTTCTCCGCTGCGGATCGTGAAACTCACTCCGTTGACGGCATCCAGACCGCGGTCGTCCTTCACCGACAGATCTGCAACTTCCATGACTGCGCCGCCCGGCTCGCGACGTTCTCCTCTGCCAGGGCTGACCAGGTCTTTGCCCACCATGAGGCGAGCGAGGTCCGACGGTTGAGAATCCTTGGTGTCGACCGAGCCAACACACTCGCCGCCCCGAAGCACGGTCACCCTGTCGGAGATCGCCTTCACTTCGCCGAGCTTGTGTGAAACGAAAATCACCGAGCGACCCTCCGCCGTCATCAGGCGAACGGTTGCGAACAGCGAATCAGCCTCTTGGGGTGTCAGGACCGCAGTCGGTTCGTCCAGAATCAAGACGCGGACGTCTCGATACAACAGTTTCAGGATCTCGACCCGCTGCTGCTCTCCGACCGACAGCTCCCAGATACGCGCGGTCGGATCGACGGGCAATCCGTACCGGTCGCCGAGGTCCCGCGCCACCTTCTCCATGGCCGTCATGGAGATCCGAACCGGTAGGTCTGGATGACCTAGCGCCAAGTTCTCGGCAACCGTCAGGTTCGGGACGAGTCGGAAGTGTTGGTAGACCATCCCGATGCCTGCGGCCAGCGACTCCTTTGGTGACTTGAAGGTCGCGGGCTCGCCCATGACCAAGACCTCTCCCGCGTCTGGCCGATACAGGCCAGCCATGACCGAACAGAGGGTCGATTTCCCGGCACCGTTCTCGCCGAGGAGGGCGTGCACTTCGCCCTGGCGGAGTTCGAAGTCGACGCCCTTGTTGGCGTGAACGCCATAGAAGGACTTGTCGATCCCGCGCAGCTCAACGGCGAGCACCTGAGGCGTCGTCATCGTCAGCTGTCTCCTCCCTTACGACTGAGATTGGTTGGCGCACCACGGTCCGCTCTCGGCC
>JABDJC010000061.1 GCA_013003395.1 Acidimicrobiia bacterium | reverse complement strand
GCGACCCGCACTGGCAGACCGTGCAGGTGCTCGGTGATGGCAGCTTCACGGTCGACGCAGTGATCGAGGACAGCAAGACGATGGCGGTGCAGGCGTGGTTCGACCGCACGGACCGATTGGGTTCGTCTGTCTCGGATGAGTTGACCCTTATTCAGTCATTCCTGCGGTGAAGCGCCGGCTCCGCCGTGGGTCACGCTGGTAGGGCCGCGTTGCGCGGCGACCGCTTCAGCTTGGCTCTCGATCGGTACGCTTGAAGAGGCTCTGTCGGCGACGACGTCGCCGGCCGGGACCTTCGCTCAGACGGGAGGCGGACAGTGACGGCCGTGATCGAGGCTGAGGACCTGTGCAAGTCCTTTGGCGAAGTCGATGCGCTCGACGGGTTGAGTTTCACTGTCGACGGTGGGCAAGTGTTCGGATTGCTGGGACCCAACGGCGCAGGAAAGACGACGACCGTGCGAATCCTGAGCACGCTCGACAAACCCGACGCCGGTTTTGGCCGTATCGCGGGGTTCGACGTGGTTGACAAGCCCCACCAGGCTCGGGCGTCAGCTGGCCTTGCCGGACAGTCCACCACCCTCGACCTCAAACTCAAGGGACGTGAGAACCTCAAGCTCTTCGCGTGGCTCTACGGCGTACCGCGTCAGGCTGCGGCTGAACGCAGCGAAGAGCTGATTGATCGATTCGACATGGGCCACTACATCGACCGCCCGGTTGAGACCTATTCGGGCGGTGAGCAACGCCGACTGGACCTTGCGGTGTCGATTGTGGCCGAACCTCCGGCCGTGTTCCTCGACGAACCGACCTCGGGACTCGACCCGGCGAGTCGGCTCACCGTGTGGAGAGAGATCGAGCATCTGGCGGCTGCGGGAACGGCGGTTCTGTTGACGACGCAGAACATGGACGAGGCAGACCGGCTCGCCAATGAGATCATGGTCATCGATCGCGGCCGCCAAGTCGGCCGTGGTTCGCCAAGGCAACTCAAAGATGCGCTGAAGCGAGACGCCTTGGTGGTGACCTTCTCCAACTCGGGTGATCGTGCGGATGCGTCTGCACTTCTCGACGGCCATGTTGTGAGTGCGGTTGGTGACGATTCGCTTCACGTGAGGACGGAAAGGCGGCTCGACAGCTTTGACGCGCTGGCGGTCCTTGCGGCGTCCGGAATCGAGGTGTCGGACTTCGATGTGCACAAGCCGACCCTCGACGACGCCTACCTGGCGCTCACAGGCCACGTGGCACCCGACGAGGGGGCGCCATGACGGCCCGAGTGCAGCGACGACTTGTCAGCGATGTTGCCGCGATGACGTGGCGAGACCTCATCCGCAGCGTGCGCCAGCCGGAACTGCTCACGTTTGGGAGTTCAGCCGGCATCTTCATGATGCTCCTCTTCTACTACGTGTTTGGAGGCGCCATTTCGGCAGGGACCGGTGTCGACTATGCCCAGTACCTGGTTCCTGGAATGCTCTTGATGACCGTCCTCTTAGGTTCGAGTGTGACTGGAGAAGGGCTGGCGGCCGACTTGACCGACGGTGTCGTCGAGCGCTTCCAAGCCGCTCCGATGAGCCGGTTGGCGGTGTTGGCGGGCCGCACAATCGCCGACGGGGTGCGCAACATCCCGGCCGCGGTCCTCGTTGGGGCCGTTGGCTATCTATTGGGCTTCCGTTTCGCATCGGTGGCGGGTGCGGTGGGTTCTGTCGCGCTGGCTGTTGCCATGGGTTACGCCATCTCTTGGGTGAACGCGCTGGTGGCAACCCTCGTGCGCGATCCGCAAGTCGTCCCCTTGATACGGGTCTTCTGGCTGTTCCCGCTCATGTTCGCCGGCACCATGTTCACTCCGGTCGAACAGATGCCGGGCTGGCTACAAGCGTTCGGGCGAAACCAACCGGTGTCGATCGCCGCCGACGCAATCCGCGCACTCGCCGACGGAACAGCCGCCGGACGCCTAACGCTGCTGGCACTGGCCTGGACCACCGGGCTCACCATCGTGTTCGCGTTCCTGTCGCTACAGGCCTTCAAGCGGGTGCGCGTCTGACGAGACGACCAAAACGCGTCAACGAGCGTCCGGCCGCTACCGGGATCGAACGGGACCCCTCTGTCGCATCGTGCAGGCGACGCCAACCTCACGTAGGTGTTACAAACCGCGTGGGATCAGATGTACACGGAATCAACTTGTCTAGTGGACGGTCCCGTCGCTCATGCTGCCGCCCGGCCGGGTGTAGCTGCTGCCACGGCTCGAGTAGGTGGCTGGCAGGTGCATGAATTTCGAGTACGTGCGGATCGTCCACGAGACCGGGCCACGGAAGTAATAGCGCTCAGGCTCGGCGATCCGGTCGATGTCCTTCTTGTAGCGATCGGCGGTGCCCTTGGTGAGATGGAACTTCAGCTCTGAGGTGTTGTCGAACACCTCATGGATGATGAGTGCGTCCTCCCCGACCACCTGATACACCTCGAAGCGGAGCAGGCCCTCCTCCAGAGAGTGGGCATCCGTGCCCACCCGCTGCCACCAATACAAGTGCTCGTCGAGCTGTGAGGTTTCAGTCGGCAAACAGGCCCACTTGGCGGTCACGTTGATGGCGGTCGCCGGGTCGGGCTGGCGGTAGTCGGCTTTGACGTAGCCGAAGCGGTACTCACCAAACGCGGCAGGCACGTGTTTCGCCATCACGGCGTCTCGCACGGCGGCAGGGATCTCGATGCCTCGGATCATGTGCAGGTCGGGTTTGGCGACCGCCGCCAGGGCAGCCATGTGCTCGGTGGCGGTGGTGGCGAAATAGTCGATCATCGCGTCGGCGTCGGCAAACACGTGGTGCACGAGGACCGCGTCGTCACCAACGGCGTGATTGATCTCGGTGGACAGCACCCCGGCATGTGCCCTGGCCCCGGCATGAATGTCTTCCCACTCCTGGAGCATCTCGTCGTTGTCGGCCGACTTCCGAAACAGGCCGCCCGGGGACGTAGGGACCCATTTGCCGGTGATGGAGATCTCGGTGCCGAGACGTGTCGGTTCCGCGAGGAAATTCGGCAAGGGTTCTGAGGCGTGCGTCATCGGGTTTCCTCACTCTCGAATCGAGCGGAGGTGACGATCATCCGGGCGCCCACGTTCACCGGTCCACACTCAGCATACGCAGCGGGCACGGACAACCTCCGTGCGATGCAGTTTGGCGCGCAGCTGTTTCTGACCCGCTCGCTTGACGAGGCCGCCACGGCAGCCTCCCTGCGTCAGCCGGCCCTGGCGTCCGACGCAAGCTGGGCAGCCTCCTCCCAGTTCTCCCGGGCTTCATTCGCTGCCGCCAATGCCACGACGAGCGCAGCCGACGGGTCTGCCCACCACCAACCCGCCAGCGCGTTGAGCAACAGCCCGACCATCGTCGCGGTCGACAAGGCCCCGTCGAGGAAGGTCATCTTCGCTTCGGAACGTAGCGGCGACGAGTCGAGGCGGTCGGCCAAGCGCCCTTTGGCCGTCGCCAGCCCGAACATGACGACTGCGGTCAGCGCCAGATACGCGATGCCCCACGGCGACTCGCCGGGACGCCTTCCCGTCGCCAAATCGCGAATGGCGGCGACCGAGACGGCGGCGGTAAGCACCGCAAAGGCGAGTGCGACCAGCCGGTGGGCGCGCGCAGTTCGATTCTCAGCCGCATCTGCGTCGGTCGACTGCCGCAGATGCCAGACGACGACCAGCGACGCGAACACCTCGACCACCGAGACCGTGCCGAACCCGATGAGGGCGAGCGACGACGCAATCGCACCGAGAGCGATGGTGAGCACAGCCTCACCGACGTTCCAGCCGATGGTTCCGTACTCCAGCGCCAGCGCCCTGCGCTGGTAGTGCGCCCTGCGTTCGGTGGATGGCTGCGACTGCATCGAGGGCTCCTGATGAACGGTGGAATCGACAAATCGTTGATGCTATCCGTGTTACACCGCCGAGACAGCGCCACGGGGCATCCGCACACGATCGACGTGGTCAACGAGATCCTTGGGTTTCTGGTACCGGGGAAGCCGACGAGAACTCGGGCAGCTGCTTCTATCACGTGCGGCCCAGGTACAGAACGGGAATCGAACTGCTCGACGGAAGTTGGTTCCACGGTCGAGTGCGGGTGTACGGAAGGCTC
>JABDJC010000050.1 GCA_013003395.1 Acidimicrobiia bacterium | reverse complement strand
CGACCGTCGTTGTGGTTTCGGTCGGGAGTCGTGGTCCGGTGTCCGGATCGCGGGCGAGTAACTGGAACGACGTGACGGTGATGACTACGAGCACGGCGAGCACGGCCAACCCGACGATGAGCGGATTTCGTGGAGGCGATGCAGCAGGAACGCCTCGGTCCTCCAACATCTGCAGAGGCTCATTTCCTTGGAGGTCGCTCAATGACGAGTACACCGGAGGGCGATTGGTAGGTGGCGGCTGATCGGTCATGTCAACTTGCCACCGGAGCGTCTGGGTAGGTGGCCAAGAGGGTTTCCTCAAATGGCTCGGTCGGCAGCAGAACTTGCGCTCCGGCTGACGTCACGTAGAACTCGACCGGAACTTCGAGCCGAACGAAGTCATCGCTGGACTTGCCTCGAAGACTCCACGCCAGGTCGACTGCGTTGTTGATTCCGATGCCTTGATCAAGTACGAACGCGTCCGATAGTTCCGCGACCAGAGCGGTGAGCTCGGTCGGAGAGCGGAACTGCGACATCTTGCCGAACATGTCCAAGATGACATTTTGTTGCCGGAGATTCCGCGTCAGATCGTTGACGCCTTCCAACGTTCTCCACGTGCCGTCGACCAACTCCTGGGTGTTGCGAGAACGCACCCACGCCAGCGTTTGGTCGCCGTCGGCGATGGTGCAGCCGGCATCGAGTGCGAGTTCTGCCTGACGATCTCGCACGGGAAAGTCGACACAGATCTCGTAGCCGCCGACTCGATCGATGATCGCCTTGAACCCCTCGAAGTCGAACAGGACGAAGTGGTTGATCTTCAATCCGGTGAAGTCTTCGGCAGCGAGCGCAAGTACGTCGGGGCCCTCGACATCTCCACAACCCGCCAGGTTGGCGTTGATTCGTCTGGCACGCTCTGGATTGCACGGATTGGTCAGGTAGAGGTCGCGCGGCAGTGACACGAGACCCGGAGGGGAGCCGTCTCTCGGCAACAGCAGGATCACGATCACGTCAGCCCGAGATCCGCCGAGTTCGGCTCGTTCATCGCTTCCGACGACCAGATAGGTTTCGAAGTACTCGCCGTCGACGTTGGCGGCCGGAGCCAGCGACACCGCGATGTCCGCCGTGACGGTTTCTCCGCTCTCGCCCCCGGTGTCCACCGCCTGGCTCGCTACACGATCGCGCGCAGCTGCGGTATCGATCGCCACCTGGTCGAGGCTGTTCCACGATGCGAACAACTGCCAGCCTGTCCACAGAGCGAACGTCCCGATGAGAACCAGCAGCATCACTGCGAACCGCGACAAGGCTCTACCGATGAATGTCCGCTCTTTCCGCTTGCTGCGATTCACGACATGGCCGACCACCGGTGCGCCGATGCGGTCCATCTGCTCTTGAGCCTGGCGGACCTTGGCCGGCGAGGACCGCTCGTTGACCACCAAGATCGTTCCGTCAGCGTGGGCGGCAAGCCCGGTGATCGCCGGATCGCTGAGGATCGGGGCAGCGTCCACTACAACGAAGTCGGCTCGCTCGCTGACGCGGTCGAACACATCGGCGATGGTCACCGTCTGGAGCGCGGCGCCGGCGTGGTCTGGTGAACCCGCGGGAATCACGGGTAGACGTGAGGACTGGCCCACGCGCCACAGACGTGCTGCCTCTTGCAGCGTCGCGGTGCCGCGAGCCAGGTCAGTCAATCCCGGAACCGAACCGGATCCACCGAACCGCGAGACCCCGGCTCCAGAGCCATCTCCGTCGATGAGGAGGATCCGACGACCAGCCCTACTCGCAGCGATGGACACGTTCATGGCGGTCGAGGTGGCGCCAGTGCCCGCCACCGGGGCCGCAAACAAGAGTATCTGGCCGTTCGTATGCGCTTCGAGGCGCTTGGCGGCTTCTTCGAAGGCTGCCGTTGCAGTCGATTGGGGTGAAACGAGCGTTGGCGCAGGACCGAGGTCCTTGAAGTCGGGGATACGACCGAGGTTGACGCCTCGCACTGTCGTGCCAGAGCTCAGGGTTCCGAAAAGCTTCCACAAGACGGCCCACAGGGCCACGGCGACAACCGTTGCACCCAGCGCACTCGCCAAAGCAGCGAGCGGCGACGAGTTCCTGCTCAGCAGCCATGCGAACAAGACCGTGCCTGACACGACAGCGAGCCCGTTGGCGACCCACGCGTGCCAGCGCGGACGAATGATCGTGGTGTCAGTCGCGGCGGTGGCCATTCACGCGGCAAGTTACTGCCGATGCGTCGAAATGGGTAGTCAAGGCGGGTTGGTGAGCCTCGTCATCGGCACTAGCCGGCTGAGCCGTCACACGCATTTGGTGAATAAAT
>JABDJC010000213.1 GCA_013003395.1 Acidimicrobiia bacterium | reverse complement strand
AAATGGTCCCTTGACCCATGCCCTCACGGGTACGACCGCCGCTACATTGATAGTCGGATCCATGAAGATGACTAGATACACGCGGACGGGAACGGTTTTCCTCGCATTAGCCCTGTCAATTGTCATCGGCGCGCCCGCTTTGGCTCAGACGGTGACAACATTGCCCCCGGTGTCCACAACCACAACGATCCCCGCGACCACGACCACTGTGCCCCCGGCTACTACCACCACCACGACCACTACGACCACTACGGCTCCGCCAACGACAACGACTCAACCGCCGGCGACCACCACGACCAGGCCTCGCACAACGACGACCCGTCGGCCCCCTGCACCTACCACGACCACAACCACAACAACGACCACTACCACGACAACCCTTCCCCCCAATCAGGCGCCGACGATCTCGGCGAAGGTCAACTGCGACGGCCTCGTGTGCACCTTTGAGGCTGATGCGGAAGACCCGGAAGGTAGCAATGTCACCTACCTCTGGTCATTTGGCCGCACTTCCGCACGTACGACGTTCACGTATCCGGCGCCCGGCGTATACACCGAATCGGTCACGGCAACAGATCCGCTTGGCCTCGGATCGTCGGTTGAGGTAACGGCCAGCCCGGTTGCAGCGGGTGCGACAGAATCGACCAGTCCTCCCCAAACCACCACAACCACTACGACACTCGCGACGACAACCACGGAACTCGTTGCTCTACCGCCTCCGCCGGACGCGGACGGTGGAAGTGGTCTACCGACCTGGGCACTTCCCCTAATAGGCGTCGGGGCGATCGCAGTTCTCGTCGGCATCATCGGGACCGGAATTCGTGTGAGCTCGACACAAGGGGGAAGAGCACTGGTCGTCGGAGGATTCGGAACCCGGATTGGCTCTGCAATCGCCGAACGGCGCCGACAGATCTCCAACTGGTGGTACCGAACTCGACTGGCAATGGCCACCAGCCGGAGACGCCTGTTCCGCCCGATCACGAGACAGCGAAACTCGATGCCGCCGTTCAACCGCCTCCGTATAGGCACGCGTGCCAGCCGCTCCCGCTTTTCCAACACCCGCAACGCGATCGAGTCAAAACGCCGCTATTGGCAACTGACGTTGAGGAACTTCTTCCGGTTCCGACGCGGCACCTAGCACCTGACCGGAACAACGTCTTGTCGCAAAGCTAACCTTGCTCTCCCTTGGATCCGGGGGTGTAGCTCAGCTCGGCAGAGCGCTTCGTTCGCAACGAAGAGGTCGTGGGTTCAAATCCCATCACCTCCACCGGTACCGCTCCCCGTGCGTCTGGACCTGTCTCGCGAGACACAGCACCGCCCGGATTTGAACCCACTGATGCTATTTCTGTTCTCGCCCATGACTCGAACGGGTTCAAATGCCTATCTTCCATGCCCTCACCTTCGGCTCCCGCGCACCACCACGCCGGTTTGGACCTCCGGGCCAAGCCCTTGCCGGTTTGGCCCTCCGGGCCAAGCCCTTACGGAGTTGCTCCGCAACTCCACCGGTACCGCTCCCCGTGCGTTTGAACCTGTCTCGCGAACCACGGCCCCGCCGAGATTTGAACCCACTGATGCTTTTCCTGTTCTCGCCCATGGCTCGAACGGGTTCAAATGCCTATCTTCAATGCGCCCACCTTCGGCTCCCGCGCACCCGACTCCTGATCTGTGGTCCAGCCCCGGTGACGTTTGCCTCTGGTCCTGGCTCTCCTTCGGGGTCATCATTGGTAGTTGTGATCGTTGGTGAACTGACTTCACCGGAAGGAGGATCTGATGACCACGTTGATATCCAGGAAGCCGCCGGCTGATAGATCGCAGCCGAACGACTATCGGACCCTGGCGATCATGGTCGGTGTCTTCTTCATCGTTGGCACCGTTGCCGGGGTTTTGAGCGTTGTGATGGGAGGCGGAGTTCTCGACGAGGCGAACGTCCTCGGAGCTGCGGCCGAAGATGGCACTCCGCTCATACGCGGAGCGCTTCTCGTCTTGGTGATGGGTTTTCCGCTGGCGATGGTCCCCGTTTTGTTGTATCCGCTGTTCCGCCGCTACAACCAGATACTGGCCATGGGTGCCGTCATATTCCGCGGCGTACTCGAAGCCGTCACCTACATGGCCTTGGCCGGCCTGATGCTCATCACGGTCGGAGTTGGTAGGGAATACGCGGCGGCCGGATCACCCACAGATTCGAACTTCGATCTCTGGGGCACCATGCTGGTGGAGGCCATGGACTGGGTAGAAGTGCTCCTGGCGATGGTTTTCAGCCTGGGGGCGATGATGCTTGGCTGGTTGTTCTACCGCACCGAGATCATCCCTCGCTGGTTGGCGTTGTGGGGATTCTTCGGAGCGATTCTCTACTTCGTGGCACCTCTGATCGTGATGTTCGACATCCAGAACCTCGAGTTGTCGCTCACCACCTCGATCGGATGGCTGCTCGGCCCACTGGCAATCCAGGAGATGGTCTTTGCGGTGTGGCTGATCGTGAAGGGGTTCGAGAAAGAGCCACTGCACGAACTGATGCGTTGATCAGGCCAACTCCAACGGCCAAGGCAGTGTGTCGATTGGTTCCGTAGGGTGGGTTGAAACCAGCCAGGAGCAGTCATGAAACTCGGAGCGTTTTCGGTGAGCCTGTCCGTTGCGGACATGAGCGTTGTCCAAAATCCGGGCGCCTTGGATCGTGCCGCTCAATAGGTGCCGTTATGTGCGGATAGGTTCTGGTCGATTGTTCGTGATGCGGACAACAGACCCGGCGAGGACGACGATCAGCAGAATCGGCACGAAGACCATCCATGCGGCTCGGGCAAAGGCCATGATCGACGCGGCCACTGTCAGGACGAGCCCTAGCGTTGTCCTTTCGACGCAGCGCCGATACGCATACCAAAGCAGCCACGCCGTGGTCCCGTCAACGATGGTGACAAGCCATGCAGGCCACTCCCAATCGAGAACATACCCGAATCCTTGATCGTGGATTCCGAGGTAGAAGAGGGTGGTCAGCACAACATGAGCTGCAGCTAGGAACGTGAACAGAGCGACGAGTGCCCAAGAGGAGGCTCCATAGACCTTGGACCACCGGGACGCTGTCACGTCAGCCATGGATCAACCATACGGTGGTTGAACTCACCTACGGCTCGGACGGGTTCAAACACGATTTCTTCTGAGGGGTCCACGGACGGATCGCACGCACCTCCGATCGCATCCGCATAGTGACGCGAACCAAGCGAGAACCATGCTGCGGGCAATAAGCGCGAGGTTTCTGCCACGAAGGGTTCCCGATCGACATTCCGGACTTACCATTGCCTCCGCCGGTGGCCAGAAACCTCAGGTCGGACCAAACATGTCGATGAATACCGCGTCGACGAGATCGTCTCCCGCGTCACCGGCTGATCTTTCACGACCCCCGTGAGATGTTGATGTTCTTCAGCTGGTAGTAGCCCCGCACGGCGTCGGCGCCCTTCTCCCGGCCGAAGCCGGACCGCTTGAACCCGCCGAACGGCGCTTCGATCGACGGTTGGAACCATTCGTTCACGAAGATCTGGCCCGCTTCCAACCGATCGGCCAGGAAGGTCGCCTGATCGAGGTCGTTGCCGAAGACGCCGGCCACAAGCCCGTAGTCGGAGTCGTTGGCGATGCGCAGCGCCTCTTCCACGCCGCCGTAGGGGATCACCGACAGCACCGGCCCGAACACTTCGTCGCGAGCGATCGCCATGTCGTTGGTCACGTTCGGAAAGATCGTCGGCTGGTAGAAGTGCCCCAGCCGGTCGATGCGCTCCCCGCCGATCGCCGCCGACGCACCGTCCTCACCGGCCGCCCGAACGTGCCGGTCGACCTGCTCCAATTGATGCCCCGAGATGAGACTGCCCATGTCGGTCCCCTCGATACCCGGGCCGACCGTCAAACCTCCAGCCATCGTGACCAGCCGGTCGACCACCTCGTCGTGGAGCCGGGCGGGTACTACGAGGCGCGCCAACGCCGAACACACCTGACCGGAGTTGGAGAAGATGCCCCATCGGGTCTGGTCCGTCACCTGATCCAGGTCGGCGTCGTCGAGCACGATCCCGGCCGACTTGCCGCCCAGCTCTACGACCGCCGGGATGACGGACTCGGCGGCGGCATACAGGATCTTGCGACCCGTCTCGACCGAACCCGTGAACGTGATCTGATCGATCCCGGGATGGCGAGCCAGCGCTTCGCCGGCGTCGTGGCCGTAGCCGCACATGACATTCACCGCACCACGAGGCATCCCCGCCGCCTCCGCGGCGCGGGCGACGTAGGTGACCGACAATGGCGCCAGCTCCGGAGACTTCACCACCACGGCGTTGCCGGCCGCCAGCGCAGGTCCGATGCCGCGACACGTCAGCTCGAACGGGTAGTTCCACGGAACGATGTGCGCCGACACGCCGTAGGGCACCGGCGTCACATAGTCGATATACCCCGCCCCCAACGGGATGTAGCTGCCCTCGATCTTGTCAGCCAGACCCCCGTAGTACTCGAGGAAGTTGGCGCCGCCCGCCACCTCCCACCTGGACTCCAGGAGTGTCTTGCCCGAGTCCAGCGTGAGGACCTCAACGATCTCGTCCTCGTGGTCCCGGATCCAGCGCGCCATGTCGACCAGGAGCCGGCCACGAGCCGACGGCCGCATGTCCGTGAGACGCCGGTCCGCAACACAGGTCCGGGCCGCCGCAACGGCTCGGTCCACCTCGTCCGGCCCGGCGCGAGCGACCGCAGCGAACACCTCGCCGGTACCGGGATTCTCGACGGCGATCTCGTCGCCACCTGCCAGCCACTCACCGCCGATGTAGCTGCGATATGCGTCACTCATCGGGGGGCAGCGTACCTATCGCCGTCGCTCCAGCTCGACTATCTCCTTGACCGTGCCCGCGATCTCGGCGAAACGATGGACCTGTTCGACCGGCTCGCCCTCGGACCACAGGATGAACGTTCGATGCCGTGTTCCAACGCCAGCGTGGTGAGCTGCCAGCACTTGCGCTCTGATCTCGTCGAGCCTGTCCGCCTCTGGCACCGGGAAGATGCCGAACTCGAGTGATCTTCCGTAGTCAGTCATGGCTTCACCGCCTTCTGTATGTCGCGACCGGCTCACCGAGCACTTCGAGGCGTGGCTCGACGCCGAGACCGGGGCGGTCGGGGGCGCGGGTGTGGCCGCCGAGGTTGCGGGCGCCACCCTCACACGGGTCCACCGCCAACATCTCGTGACACAGCCACGTCGCACGTTGCGCACGACTCGGCGTCGCCTGGGCCAACTGCACGGCGACCGAATCGGCCAGCACGCTGCCGCCGGTGGCTTCGATGTTCATGCGGATCCCGGATTGGACGCAGAAATCGCGAATCCGCCGTGCCTTGGTGAGTCCGCCGACGCGCTCGATTTTCAGCCCGATCGCCTCACACGCCCGGTCGCGCTGGGCACGCAGCACGTCGGCGTAGTCGACGACGATCTCATCGAGGATGATCGGCTGCGTCGTGGCGCGCCGCACCTGGAGACACTCGTCGTAGGTCTGGCAGGGCTGCTCGAAGTAGGCGTCCACGTCGTCCGTTCGTCGCATCAAGCGGATAGCCTGGTCTGGCAGCATCGCCCGGTTGGCGTCGAACGTCACCGAGTCTCCCGCCGGGAGGCCCTCGGCGATCGCCTCGACCCGGGCGACATCGTCGTCGACATCCGAGCCGATCTTCGGGGAGTGCACCCGGTAGCCCTGCTCGTGGCGGCGGCGGATGTCGGCCACCATCGCTTCTGGCGTGTCCTGTCCGATGGAGCTCTGAATCGTGACCTGTTCGTCGGTCCCGCCTCCCAACAGCTCGTACACGGGCAGGCCGACCGATTTGCCGAACACGTCCCAACACGCTTGATCCAGCGCCGACTTTGCGTAGAGATGTCCCGGCAACGCCAGATCCATCGCAGCGTCGACGACGTCGGTGCGGCGCGGGTCGAGTCCGATGACGGTCGGCGCCAACTCGGCGATGGCAGCGCGGAGGCCACCCGGGAACGCCGGGAGGTAGGTCGATCCCCACGGGCACCCTTCACCCCAACCGACGAAGCCGTTGTCGGTGTCGATCCGCACGAACGTGCTGTCGAGACGCTCGAACCGCAGCCGACCTCCGGACAGCCGGTAGGGATGCGTCAACGGCAACTCGACGCGAAATACCGAGATGCGTTCGATCTTCACGCCGTGAACACCGCTACCGGCTCCCCGAGCACCGCAGGATCCGGATCGATCCCGAGACCCGGATCGTCGGTGACGACGAGGCGTCCGCCCACGGCGTAGGCCGAAGGCTCCCCGAGCACGATGTCGTTGTACGACTGGAGGTCGGTCGTGTTGAGGAACCCCACCGGCGGCGTCGAGATGGCCAGATGACCGACGGCGGCCGTCACGATCTGGCAGCCCCACACGTCCTCGACGGTCATCGGGATGCCGGCGGCGGCACAGACATCTCGGGCCAACCGTGACTTGGTCAGGCCGCCGAACTTCGAGATCTTGATGCACGCCACGTCCATGGCGTCGTCGGCGAGTGCCACCGTCACGTCGTCCATCCCCTGCAGCGACTCGTCGAGCTTGAACCGTTGCGGCACCCGACCGCGGACGGACAGATTGTCGGCGTAGCGGTCGCATGGCTGCTCCAGGATGAAGCCGAGGTCGGTGGTCGCCAACGCGAAGCGCAACGCCTCGTCGCGACGCCAGCCTCGGTTGGCGTCGGCGAGCACGGTCTCAGACGGTGGGCTGTCACGGGTCACGGCCCGAAGCCGCGCCACGTCGTCAGTCGGGTCGTCGCCTACTTTCACCTGGATCTGCTCGTAGCCGTCCTGGCGGAACCGAGTGGCCCTTTCCGCCATCCACGCCGGATCTCCTTGGGACACCGACCCGTACATCGGGAGCGATTCATGCATCCGTCCGCCGAGCAGCGCATGGACCGGCTGACCGGTCGCTTTGCCCAATATGTCCCAGCAGGCGACGTCGATGGCCGATTTCGCGTAGCTGTGTCCCTGCAGTTCCCGATCCATCACCACGTTGATCGGCCCAAGCAGTGTCGGATCGAGACCCAACAGGTGCGGAGCGAGATGTGCCGTGCCAGTCCGCACGCCCGGGCCGTACGACGGCAGGTAGCTCGGGCCGAGCGGTGTGGTCTCTCCCCAGCCGACGAGACCTTCGTCGGTGTCTATGCGGACCACGGTCGTGTCGGCAACCTCCACAAGGCGACCCTTTGCGAACCGATATCCACCGTCGAGCAGGCGAACGTCCAGTTGGTACACCGAGATGCGGGTGATCTTCATCGAGCCACTTCCATGACGATGGCCCCGACGTGTTGCTTCTCCATGAAAGCCGTCTGCGCCTCGGCGATCTCGCGCAGCGGGTAGGAGGCACCAACCACCGGCCGGATCTCGCCACGCTCGATGTAGCCCACCAGATTGGCGAACACGACAGGCGGCAGCACCGTGGCACCGTGCAGGGTGAGGTCGTTCAGGTAGAGGGTGCGCAGATCGAGGTCGACAATGGGTCCGGCGATCGCGCCGGCGGTCGTGTAGTGACCGCCCCGCTTCACCAGCTCCAGCAACGGCGCGAAGTTGGTGCCGCCCACCACGTCGGCGAAGACATCCACTCGGCCCACGGCGTCGCGAACGGCGGCCGCCACGTCTGGTTCCTGGCGGGCGATGACGACGTCGGCGCCGAACGCGGACACCGCGTCGAGCTTCCCCTCTCCGGCGATCGCCACAACGCTTGCGCCGCGGCGCTTGGCGAGCTGCACAAGGCCGCTGCCGACGCCGCCCGACGCCCCGGTCACGAGCACCCACTGCCCCGCAGACACCCCGGCGCGATGCAGCATGTGCTCGGCCGTCGAATACGAACAGGAGAACGACGCCAGCTCGACGTCGGTGAGGTCGGTGTCGATGGCCGTTGCACTCGCCGAGGGCACCACGACGTATTCGGCGTATCCACCGTCCAGCTCGGAGCCAAGGTAGCGAGCCTTCTCCAGGTCCCCGCCGGGGTCACGCAGCCACGAGTCGACGATGACCCGCTCCCCGACCCGCTTACCCGAAACGCCGGAGCCGACGGCGACGATGCGGCCGGCCGGGTCGGCTCCCTGCACTCGGGGGAACGCCAGCCCGCCGCCCCACGAGCCGTCGTCGTCGGCATCAGCGACGCCGACTCCTGTGGCGCCGGTGACCTCCTTCGAATACCAACCGGTGCGGGTGTTGATGTCGGTGTTGTTCATCCCACACGCAGCGACCTCGATCAGCACCTCGTCGGGTCCTGGCGCAGGCACCGGCAGGTCCTCCCGGTAGTCGAGCTTGTCGAGCCCGCCGTGGCCGGTGAGCACGACACCGCGCATGGTCGAGGGAACGGTCATGGAGCGATCCTATGCGAGTAGAGAGCCTCGTAGTGGGGCAGGCAGCGTTCGTACATGTCCTCGAGGAACGGGATGTCGTCGAGGTCGGCGTATCGACGAACTTGCGGAGCGAAGCCGCGGCTTTGCTGCAGCTGGGCGTGCCAGGTGCCGCCGTACCAGGTGACCTCGTCACGATCCCCCTCCTCCCACGCAAGGGCATCCGGCAGGAAAGGGATCCCGACGGCGTCACAGTACGCCTCGGTGACGGCTGCAGGGTCGGCGAGCAGGTCGTCCGAGTCGACCACGGTCGGGACGTCTCCGTACCGGTCGACCACACGATCGAACATCTCGTGGAGGGCCGCAAAGCTGGTCTCGTCGAGGGTGAACTCGTTCCAGTGGGCGTACATCGAGGTCAACACCTGGCGGGGATGGCGGATCAGGAACGTGTGGCGGAACCTGTCGAGGAAGGCGCCGTCGGTCATGTGCATCACGTAGTTCGGGAAGTCCTTCATGAACACCGGCCCGGTGGCGGCGCGTGCCGTGATGTCGCTCCATATCGAGGCATAGGAGATCTCGGGTTTCAGCGGGTTCTCGTCCGGTCTCGTGGTGCGCCGATCCGTGCCGAAGTAGTACGCCTGACCGAACGGTTCGTGGAGGACGTCGAAATCGCCGCGCGTGCGCATCATCCATTCGAACGCCGTGCTGGTCGAACGTGGCGTCGCCCACAGGACGAGGATCGGTTTCACCTGAGACCGTCCAACAGTGATCCGAAACCCTGCCTGGCCGCCAAGTTCAGGTGGCGCAGCGCCTCCCAGTAGGTGGCGGCGTCCGAGGCGACGACGGTGGTACCGGTCCATTGTTCGACCTCGTCGAGCAGCGCCACCGTCGTGAATCCCTTGCCCGTTTGCACCAGGGCGTCTGCCTGCGGCGCCGCCGCGTGTGCCTCGAGTAGTGAGCGCCGCACGATGTCGGGTGGATAGTTCCAGAGGGTTGCGGCTTCTACCTCCAGCAACTCATCGAAGGTGGCGTAGATGCCCTGATCGAGGAGGTTCCCAGACCACAGGATCTCGAAGCCGGCCTGCTCGAAAAAGCGGTTGATTCCGGCCATCCAGTCGGGCCGGTAATACGAGTTGGCTACCGTGATCGTCTCGGCGCCGATCGCACGCAGCGCGCGCACGATGGCCATTCCGGCCATGACGAACGGCACGCCGATGGTGTCCGAGACGCGGTCGATGAACGTCTCGATCTCGTCCGGGTCGGTACCGGCGGCGTGCACCCAGTTGGTCCCGACCTGCACCACGACGTCGCAGTGAGACTCGGCCAACGCCAGCGCCGACGCCTCCAGTTCGTCCATTGCCTCCGCCCGCTGCTTCAGGTCGTACGTGTAGCCCGGGAGATGCAGCACACGTTGCAGGATGCCCGCCCGCTCCGGCGCCACCTTCAGGAACTCCATAGGCGAGTCGTCGAAGTACTTCGGGGTGGTGACGAACCCGACGTGGGCGAGGTAGCGCGACCCGAGCGTCACCCGGAAGCGTCCATCTCGGCGAACACCTTGCGGGCGATGCGGAAACACTCGACTCCGGCAGGAACTCCGGCGTAGATGGTGATCTGATGCAACACGCTGCGCAGCTCGTCCCGCGTGAGTCCGTTGGTCATCGCTCCCCGAAAGTGCAGCTCCCACTCGTGCATGCGTCCCAGCGCGGCGATCATGCCGAGATTGATCATGGACCGCTCTCGGCGGGTCAGCGTCTCGTCGGCCCAGCCGAAGCCCCAACAGAACTCGGTGACGACTTCCTGGAACTCGCGGTTGAAGTCGTCGGCGGCGGCAAGGTTGGCCTCAACGTACGCGTCTCCCAGTACGGCCTTGCGGGCTGCGAGTCCCCTCTCGAATCGCTCAGTGGTCATCTTGTTCCTCCAATGCATGGCAGGCGTCGGCCACCGCGGCGACCGTTTTCGTGAAGTCCTCGTCGGTGTGTGCTGACGACACGAACCGACGCAGGCCGGGGACCACGTTGATTCGGCGCCGCATCAGTTCGATGTCGAAGGCGACGGTGGCGGCCGGGTTCGCGTCGAGCAGGTCGGTGTACTGCTGCGGCGATCGCGTCGTGTGGAGGATCTGCCACATCGATCCGACGTGCTCCACGATCGCTCCCTGACCGTGTTTGCCGAGTTCCGTGGCGATGGCGTGGGTCAGGGCACAGGTACGGGCGGCGAGCGCGTCGTAGAAGCCGGGTTCACGCAGGAGCGCGAGCGTGGCGAGACCGGCGGCGGCGCCGATCGGGTTGCCGTGGAGTGTGCCGGAGGCGTAGACGTAGCCACCGGTGCCCTTTCGGTTCGGATGCGACTGATCCACGAGATCTGCGGAACCGATCACCGCACCACCCGGACCACCACCTCCCACGATCTTGCCGAACGTCGCCAGGTCCGCTTGGACCCCGAAGTACTCCTGCGCCCCGCCGTAGGCCAGCCGGAACCCGGTCACCACCTCGTCGAAGATGAGGACCGCCCCCAGCTCGTCGGCCAGCGCCCGCAGCCCTTCGAGGAACCCGGGCTGTGGCGAGATGATGCGTTGCACCGGCTCCACGATGATCCCCGCCACGTCGTGCCCGTGTTCGTCGGTTATCTGCCGCAACCGCTCGAGGTCGTTGTAGGGGGCGATGAGCATCGTGTCGACGACAGCCTTCGGGGTGCCGTCGGTGAACGCTGTCCCAGCCGGGTAGGCGCTCGGCCCCGCCGGTGACACGCCGATTCCGGCGTAGTCGTGGTTGCCGTGGAACGCCCCTTCGAACTTGAGGATCTTGGTGCGTCCGGTGGCGGCACGGGCCATCCGTATGGCGTAGGACGTCGCTTCGGAACCGGTGGTCGTGAACACCATGCGTTCCGCCCCGGGGACCGCATCGACCAGGGCGGCCGCCAGTTCCACCGCGACGTCCGACAATGCGGCGTACTGGTGGAGGCTGCGCGCCGCCTGCCGCTGCACGGCGTCGACCACCGCCGGGTGTTGATGTCCCAGGATGAGCGCGCCGGCTCCCCCCACGTAGTCGATCCACTCGGTGCCGTCGACGTCCGTGATCCGCGAACCGGCCGCCGACGCGATCGTCATGTTCAGCCCGTCGGGATTGAGGCGCGTCCCGATCGCTCCGCCCGGGAGCACCCGCTCCGCCATCGCTCGGTAGCGGTCGCTCGACGTCATGAGCGGGCTCGTTCGTGCTTCGGGTCCCACACGGCCTCTTCTCTGACCACGGCGCGACACGTCTCACCGAGCACCAGCACCTCGAGTTCGGTGTTGGGCGCCGCAACGTCTGGGTCGACGTACGCCCACGCCAGGCTCTTGCCGGTGCCAAATCCGTACCCGGCCGTCGTGACCACACCGACTCGGCGACCGTCGACGAAGACCCCTTCACCTCCTGAGCAGTCGGCAGCCAGGTCACCGGTGTCGATGTCGAGGTAGACGAGCAGCCACCTCGGGGCCGCCATGTTGACAAGCAGGGCGTCGCGTCCGATGAACTCCTTGTCGAGATCGACGAACCGCATGAGCCCGGCTTCGAACGCGGTCACCTCGTTGGTCATGTCCGCCGACACCTTGTACGCCTGCTCCATGCGCATCGACGTCAGGGCGTGCGTCCCGAAACACCCGAGATCCAATGGTTCTCCGGCCTCCACGACGGCATCGAAGACGTCGGCCACGACCGGCATCGGAACGTGCAACTCCCATCCCAGTTCACCGCTGAACGACACCCGCAACGCCCGCACCCGATGGCCTGCCACGGTGATCTCGTGTGCCGACAGCCACGAAAATGAGGCGTTGTCGAGAGGGGCGTCGGTGAGCTGCGCCAGCAACGTGCGACTGGCCGGACCGGCGATGGCCAGCACACCGACCTCGTCCGAGCGATTGGCGATCGTCACGTCGAATCCGCCGATCCGGTGACGCATCCAGTCCTCGAAGCGCACCTCGCCGACCGCGGCACCCACCAGGTAGAACTCGTCATCGGCGAGGCGGGCGATGGTGAACTCGGCCTCGACCATGCCATGGGGAGTCAGCATGTAGGTCAGGCCCATCCGACCGACGCGAGGCAGCCGGTTGGTGGTGAGCCGATCCAGGAACGTCGTCGCGTCCGAGCCGGTGACGTCGTACTTGGCGAAGGCGCTCATATCGGCCACCCCGACCGCAGTTCGGATGGTCTCGACCTCTCGGCCGACCGCGGCGTGCCACGCAGGCCGATCGAACGCGTGAATGTCCACTTGGGGCCAGCCGGCCGGGGCGAACCAACGGGGCCGCTCCCAACCGAAGATCTCTTCCATGACGGCGCCCCGATCGAGCATCTGGCGGTAGACGCCTGACGTCTTGTAGGGGCGGCCGGCGGTTCGGTTCAGCCCGGGATACGGAATCTCGTGGCGCAGCAGGTAGTCCTCGTGGGCCTTGGTCCGGTTGTATTCGGGCGTGGCGAAGGACCCGTAGCGCCGAGGGTCGAACGCCCGCATGTTGAGGATCGTGTGGCCGTTCACCATCCACTTGGCGAGGTACATCGTGGCTCCGGCGCCCCAGGCGATACCGACCTGGGTGCCGTTGCAGTACCAGTAATTGGTCAAGCGCGGTGCCGGGCCGAGCAGCATGTTGCCGTCCGGCGGATGGGTGATCGCGCCGTGGATCGCCTTCTGGATGCCGTAGTCGGCCAACAGCGGCATCCGTTCGAACGCCGCTTCGAGCCACGGAGCGACTCGTTCGTAGTCGGGGGCGAATAGGTGATGATCGGCGTCCCACGGCGTGCCGTCCTCCCACACCGACCGCGGGTTCGCCTTCTCGTAGATGCCGATGAGACCGGCGTCGCGTTCCATGCGGATGTAGCCCGACACGTGCGGATCGTCCCGCACCACCGGGAGCTCGTGTTCGAGTGTCTTCAGCTCCGGTATCTCTTCGGTGACGAAGTAGTGGTGGGTCATCGACACGATCGGGATGTCGAGTCCCACCCACTGCCCGACCTGGCGGGCGTAGGTGCCGGCAGCGTTGACGACGACGCCCGCGGTGAAGTCCCCGGCGTCGGTCTCCACCCGCCACGTCCCGTCGTCGAGCTGCACCGTGTTGGTCACCAGCGTGTTGCGCTTCAACGTCGCTCCGCGGGATCGGGCACCGGCGGCGAAGGCGGCCGTGGCCGACGCCGGATCGAGGTGCCCATCGTCCGGCGTGTACAGCGCTCCGAGCACGCCGTCGAGGTTGTAGAACGGATGCATCTCGGCGATGCGGTCCGGCCCGATCAGCTCCATCCTGTTGCCGACACCCCGCCCTACCGACAGCGTGTAACGCAGCCAGTCGTTTTCGGCGGGCGAATAGGCGAGGCGGAGTGAGCCTGTGTTGTGCCATGACACCGACTGCCCGGTCTCGGCTTCCAACTCGGCGTACTTGCGGGTGCCGTAGCGAGTCATGGACGCCAGTCCATAGGACGACGTGGAGTGGGTGATCTGACCGGCGGCATGCCACGTCGATCCGGAGGCCAGCTCACCCTTCTCCAGCAGCAGGCAGTCCGTCCACCCCTCGAGCGTGATGTGATAGAGCAGCGCCGTTCCCATGATGCCGCCGCCGATGACGATGCAGGTGAAATCGGTTGCCAACTGACTCCTCGGATGCGATGGTACACATGTACACTTCGACCGCCGAGATACTACAGTAGTACCACCGACGCTGCATTGCTGCAGCGGCTCGATCTTGCAGACGGAGCGCGGTGACCAACTCGAATCCAGCGAAGCGGCAATCGGCCCTCGATCGGTTGATGGAGGCGATGCCCGTCATGAGTCCACAAGTCCACAAGGCGGCCGCCTTTGTGCTGGATCATCCCGACGTCGTCGGTTTCGCCTCGGTCCGCCAGCTCGCCGCAGACGCCGGCGTGAAGCCCAACACGCTGGTCCGCATGGCGAGGGCGATCGGATTCGACGGCTACGAGGACTTCCGCGAGACGTTCCGAGACGCGCTGCGGACCAATCCCTTCCCCGATCGCGCCGAGTGGCTGCAAGACCTGGCTGCGGGAGACCGGCTGGAGACCCTGTACGCCGACATCGCCGGCTCGGCCCTCTCCAATCTCGAGCAGCTGTTCGCCAAGACCACACCCGACGAGATGCGAACGATCGCCGACCTGATCGTCGGGTCTCGCCGTACCTACGTGATCGGCGTCGGCGCCAACTACGCGCTAGCCCACAACTTCGCCTATCTCGTCGGCATGGCTCTCGACAACGTGACCGCAGTGCCTCAGGAGGGCAACCTGCCGATGGACGCCGTGGTGCGTGCCGGACGCGACGACGTCGTTGTGGCGATGACCTTCGAGCCCTACCGATCCGAGGTCGTTGATGCCGTCACCTCGGCACGGGCTCAGAAGGCAACCGTCGTCGCGATCACCGACAGCCACGGATCACCCATCGCCGTGGGCGTAGACCACGTGATCCTCACCCCCAGCGCGACGCCGCAATTCTTCCCGTCCACCATCGCCGCGGCAGCAGCCCTCGAGACCCTGGCTTCGTTCATCGTCGCCGACGCTCCACGGGCCGTCGTGCAGACGATCGAACGATTCCACCGGAGGCGATACGATCTTGGCGTCTATTGGAGCGAGTGATGACGTGACGGACGCTACTCCCTACATCCAGCCGCAGCGGGCAATGGATCCGGCCGTCTACCTCGATCCGACGATCTTCGACCGTGAGCGTCAGACCGTGCTGGCGACCACGTGGCAGTACGCCTGCCACTCGTCGCAAGTCGCAGAGCCGGGCTCGTACGTCACGTTCGACGTCGCCGGTGAGTCGCTGTTCACGATGCGCCACGCCGACGGTTCGGTTCGCACGTTTTATAACGTCTGCATGCACCGCGGGCACGAGCTGCTCGAAGGCACCGGCGTTCGCAGACTCATCGTGTGCCCCTACCACGCCTGGACGTACCGAACCGACGGCAGCCTCCACAAAGCACCGTTCGCCGAGGGCCGCGCCGGATTCGACGCCCAGCAGATCTGCCTCACCGAGGTCCGAACCGAAAACTTCCTCGGGTTCCTGTTCGTGAACCTGGACGAGGCCGCACCCGCGATGGACGTCGTCTATTCCGGCGCCCGGGATGCGATGCGGGAATTCCTGCCGACCATCGAGGCGATGCGCCCCATGGAAGTCCGGGACTTCGTTGCGGATTCCAACTGGAAGATCGCCGTCGAGAACTACAACGAGTGCTACCACTGCAAGAACGCCCACCCTTCGTTCTCCAAGGGTGTCGTGCTTCCCGACAGCTACACGATCACGCCCATGGGGCATTGTCTGCACCACCACGCCACCAGCTCACCCCAGCAGTACTACGAGATCGACCTCGATGCATCACCGCACGCCGCCGAATACGCCTCCTTCTATCTGTGGCCGCTGTTCTCCTTTCAGGTGTACCCGGGGCCGGTCCTCAACACGTTCTGCTGGCGACCGGATCGAGTCGACCGAACACCGTTCACGCGAGGATGGTTCACGCCGAACGGCGCCAACTCGGAAGTCGTGCGAACCGTCGCCGCCGAAGACGCCGCCACCACCGTTGCCGAAGACCTCGATCTGGTGCGTTCGGTGCAGCGAGGGCTCGCCAGCCGGGGATATCGTCCCGGGCCGCTCATCATCGATCCGGAGATGGGTCTCAACAGCGAACACACCGTCGCCGCAATCAAGAGCTGGTACCAGCAGGCGATGCTCGGGGAGTCGTGAGTCAGCACCCGGCTCCCGCCGAACTGGTCGCCGAGGTTCACGGCTGAAAGCACGACGTGTGGAATTCGATGCTCTGAAGGAGCGTCGTCTCCGTCTCGTCGTAGATGAACACGAACGTCGAGCTCGGGAACTCGTCCTTTTTGAGCCATCATCGAGTCTGCGTTGAAGTCGTCACCCAGGCCGACGAGCCCGTCGAAGTAGATCTTCGCCTTGCCCGTATCATTTGTCCTTGACAGGAGGACCGATGAAAACGATGACATGTGAGCAACTGGGAGGAGCGTGCGATCTCGCCCTCCACGGCGATACCGCAGACCAGGTCATCCAGCAACAAGACAAGCACCTCAAGGAGGTGGTTGCCGGCGGCGATGAGGCGCACAAGGATGCCCTGAACGCCATGAAGGCGAGATGGAAGAACCCCATAAAAGGGCTGGGTTGGTACCGCGATACCAAGCGCCGATTCGCCGACCTGCCAGAGGATTGACGAGTCGATGCCGTCAGCCTCACCCGGAGCGCGAGAAGCCTCCGGGTCCCGGCAATGGTCTTCATATGTCGTTGCGAACCAAGAGATGGAACGCCGGAAAACCAAACCGGTGACGCGGCAGATTGATCAATAGATTGAAGACCTGCGCAGTGTGGCGCCACATCGAACAAGGTTCCAACCGTATCGTCCCCTGGCACACGATGGCACGGAGCTCATAAACGGCTCATCCGAGCACCTGCACTTCGCTTTGCCATTGAAAACGTAACGCGTCAGTGCGCTGACTCGGCTCCCGGGAGCGCCCCATGCACAACCTGATTCCCCTGTCGCCAAACATTGTTGAAGCCGCAAAGAATGGCGCCAAGGCTCTAACGACTGCGGTAGAAGAGAGCGGCGGAGCACCGCTCCAACATGGTCAAACAACCACATTCCTGTATTTCGGCGAAGCGGAAGCCGTTGGTCTCCGTCACTGGATGGACGTATTCAGACCTCTGCCGGCATTCGCCCGCCACGACGGGACCAATCTCTGGTCGCTCACCGTTGACCTGCCCGAACGTTCTCGTATCGAGTACAAGCTCTCGATCAAATCGAAGGGGCGGCGCCGACTGATCCTCGACCCGCTCAATCCACGGCTAGCACGTGATCCGTTCGGCAGGAATTCGGTAGTCACCGGGCCCTACTACGAACGCCCGGCCTGGTCCCTCCCGTCGAGCTCGGTCACCCCCGGATCACTCACGGTTCTTGATGTCTCGTCGGACATCTTCGGAGAAACTCGGCGAGCCCATGTGTATCTTCCCGCGTCCGATGTAGACGGACCGTGGCCGCTGCTGGTGG
>JABDJC010000207.1 GCA_013003395.1 Acidimicrobiia bacterium | reverse complement strand
TCGTCGTCGATGATGGCGTACCACGCAGTGTCGCGGTTGCGCCCCTTGTAGTGCGTCGCCTTGCGAAACGTCCCTTCGTACTGAAACCCAAGCCGGAGCGCAGCTGCTCGTGAACGCGCATTGAGCGCGTCACATTTCCACTCGCATCGTCGATATGCGAGGGCAAACGCATGATCGATCATGAGGAACAGGGCCTCAGTCGCCGCTGCCGTCTTCTCAAGGGAGGGACCGAACACGATCGAACCGATCTCGATCGAGCCAATGGCCGGATCGATCCGCAGGTACGCCGCGAACCCAACGGCAAGGTCGTCGACCAGCAGTGCGTATGGAACCCAGCCGCGGGTGCGCGCGAGGTGGTCGACTGCGTACGCCAGCGCTTCGCTCGACGAGAACGGTCCGATGCCCATGTACGTCCAAAGCGACTCTGGCGCGGTGCAGAACTCGGCCCACAGGTCCGCGGCGTGCAGCGTGGCATCGAGAGGTGCAAGCTCGATTCGCTCGCCAACCAGCACGTCTCGGGTCGGGACCGGTGGAGGAGTCCAGTTGCCAAGGGGATCACCGACGGGTTGCCCGAAACGGTCAATGGCCATGTTTGCCGAGGGTGTTCATGAAGACCCAACGTAGCTCTGCGGGCGAGTTCAGGGAAAGGCCCGGCAGTCATTTTCGATCAACCGCAGGCATTCCAGTGATACGAATGTCCCTGTAACGTACCCTGTACGTTACGTAACGCCAGTGGTACAGTGACCGGGATGGACGCACTCACTCTGCTCGCAGATCCAACCAGACGACGGATCGTCGAGCTACTCGCGGATCGCGAAATGACGGCAGGGGAGATCGCGTCGCACTTCGACATCGCACGGCCAGGCGTGTCGCGGCATCTGCGTCATCTGCGGGAGGGTGGTCTTGTCTCGGTGACCCGTGACGCTCAGAAGCAGATATATCGTCTCGAGACCGCACCGTTGGCCGAAGTCGATCAATGGTTCGAGTCGATTCGATCGGTTTGGGCGAACCGACTCGACGCCCTCGAGACCGAACTACGGCGAGGACCAATCCCGGCAGTCGGGAGTCATCACGAGCAGGATCCAACCCTGAGGAGGAACAGTGCCTGACACCAGTGAGGGTCGAGGGAAAGTCGTTGAGTTGGAGGGTCATCCGACGCTCCGCTTCGTAAGGACCTATGAGGCGTCAAGAGCTGATGTGTGGTCTGCGATCACTGAGCCCGACAGACAAGCTCGGTGGGCCTTTCGAGCGGAGATGGAACCCCGCGGCGGAGGAGCGCTTCGCTTCGACCTCGGCGAACACGGCGAAGCCGTTGGAACGATTCTCGTGTGGGACGAACCCTCCCACCTCGAATACGAGTGGGTCGAAGGCGACACGCGATGGCATATCCGATTCGTGTTGATCGACGGCGCCAACGGCACCACCGTTCTGACATTCGATCACTTGCAGCCCGACGTCACTGACCCCAGCTTTGCGGCGGGTTGGCACTGGCACCTCGATCGGTTGGCTGAGCACCTCGACGGTTCTGTTCCTGCAGAAGTGTTGGGCGACGAGAAGTTCGATCGTCTGATGGCGGAGTATCAGGCGTCGCCGGCAACCGGCTGAACGGAGCTACCCCGGAGTCCAGCGCGACGGATCGAGGTACCGCTGAAACGATTCCCATGCGACCTCGGTATCGGCCGTCCGCTCGTGCGGTGCGAGGAAGTCTGCCGCGTAGAGACATACCTCGGTGAGATCCCAGAACAACTCGTAGAGGTTGATGATCGCTCCGTCGATGGCCCAGCCCGTGAGCTTTGTGTACTCGTGCGCAATGTCCTCATCCTGGCGAATGAGTGACCACAGGTCACGTTCGGGCGGAGCGACGAGAACCGTGTCCCAGTCGATCAGGAGGACACCCCGATCTGGGGTATTGATCGTGTTGGCTTGGTGCGGTTCCCCGTGGGTGACCACCCATCCGCTCCGCTGCTCGATCGCAACACTCACGATCGAGTCGAACCTGTCGAATGCTCCGGTGAGTGAGTCTCGATGGTGAGACAGGAGGTCCAATGCATCAGCGCTGTAAGGCCCCAGCAACATGTTGCCGTCAATCGACGCTCCCGCTGTAACGACCTCGCGTCGGGGGATCACGAAGCGCTCTTCGAGAGCGGGGATCGACGAAGGAGGCACCTGGTGCAACCGTGCAATGCGGTCCAGTACAGCCAGGCGGGCTGACGACGTTGGATAGGCACCGAAGGGATGCGTTTCTCCGTCCAGATACTCGAATATCGAGACGACGAAGCGGTCGTCGATCGGTTCTGATGCCAGGCCCCTCTCACTGGAGATCGGGGCCGCAACGAAGTCCAGGCCGAGTTCACGTAGAGATACTGCCACGACCATTGCGGCCGTGAGTCGTTGCGCCGCGGCTTGTCGAGAGTCGACTTCGGAGAGCCGTTTGGCGTCGAGGTCGTCGACAGTGACGAACCAGACTCGTCCGTCGGACCTGGCTTTCCAGTGGTGGCTGCCGAATCCCACTGGCACATATTCGACGTCGTCCACTGCGAGATGCCAGCGACTTTCGAGCGTTCTCACGACAGCACCATCACTCAGGTCTGGCGGGCGTGTGAACATTGGAAGATCGTACGGCGTCGACCGTGCCCTCCGCCATCGAGGGCCACCACGCCAAGTCTCTCGCAGGCGGGCTGATCGACCGGTGCTGCACTGCGAGCATCGGCAGGTCAACGGCTTGACATCTATTCTTGCGGTATGGCAAACACCTACACCGTTGAACGCACGACGACCATCAACGCGCCTGCCGAGTCTGTTTATGAGCAGGTTGTGGATTTTCGCAAGTGGGAGGCCTGGTCACCTTGGGCGGACCTCGATCCAGACATGCGCCAGAACTATTCGGGAGCTGATTCCGGCGTCGGCGCAAGCTACGCGTGGTCTGGCAATCGCAAGGCCGGCCAAGGCCGGATGAAGATCACGGAGGCGAACAAGCCGACGAAGGTCGCCATCGCTCTCGACTTCGTCAAACCCTTCAAGTCGTCCAACACGACGACATTCGCGCTGACTCCTCAGGGAGACAGCACGGACGTCGCATGGACGATGGTCGGGCCGGTGACCTTGATGTCTCGGGTCATGGGGGTGTTCATGAACATGGACAAGCTGATCGGCAAAGACTTCGAAAAGGGCCTCGACCGGCTCAAGACCGTTTGCGAGTGACGTATGCCTGGAGGATCTGACTACAAGGGACCCGCCGAGGCGCTTTCGCAGTACACCGAAGTGGTCGGCGCGAGTGACGCCGGTGTCGCCGTGAAGGGCGCCAAGAACCCGTACACGTCGCGCAACGGGCACATGTTCAGTTTCCTCGCCCCTGACGGGATGATGGCTCTCCGTCTGTCCGACGACGATGCGGCCGAATTCCTGGATCGCTATGAGAGCGGCCCGGTCATTCAGTACAACAGCGTGATGCGCGGCTACGTATCGGTGCCCACTGATCTCTTGAACTCGACCACGGAAGCGGCCGAGTGGTTCGATCGCAGTCACGCGTGGATCGGGACGCTGCCGCCGAAGCCCACCAAGAAGTAGCCAGCGGCCTCAGGTCGGAATCAGCTGTCCGCTCTCGTCGAAATAGGTCCAGCCGTCCATCGGAGGAGGCTCGATGCCGATCTGTGTCAAGATCGTGGCAATCTGCGACCGGTGTTCGGTGCCATGGTTGATTGCCTGCAAGAGAAAGAGCGACACCGGCATGCGCCACATTCCAGGAGGGTCATCTCCGGTGACCTCGACCTCCCTCTCCTGATGCGCAGCCGCCGCCTTCTCCAGTTGGGCGTTGCCCAGAGCCATGCGTTCGACAACTGAGTCCATGCCTGGAAAGGGGCTTTCGGGTAGCGGCTGGATACGCTCGAGATCGAGGAGTGCTCTTGCGTAGCCAACCTGGGAGTTGGCGATGTGCGTGAGCGTCGCACCGATGTCGCCATACGTTCCCGTGGCGGACGCCGCGAATTGTGCCGTGGTGAGGGCTCGACACGCCTCGAGCAGCCGCTGGTTCATCATGGTGTTGTGTCTGAAGAATTCGACGATGAGATCCATCGGGTCAGCCTATCGGACGGAGATCTCCAGACCGCGGCTCGTGCAGTCAGTACGGTTCGGATATGGCACGTCCAACCAACCCCATGCCGGCCGATGTCAAGGCACTCCTCCTGGAGAACCAGGTGATGGACGCATATCGCAAGCGACCTCACTACCAGCGAAATGACTACCTCGGCTGGATCGCCCAAGCGAAGAGACCAACGACTCGGACCCGCCGAATCGCGCAGATGATCGATGAACTCCGCCAGGGCGGGGTCTATATGAAGATGCGCCACAGACCCTCGGCAAGAGATGCTGGGCCGGCAGTGGTGGACTAAGGCACGGCCGTGTGGTCTCTCGAAGCACGCAGCAGACCGACAGCAGCCACCCCTGAAACGCCTGCGATGACGAGAGCCCAGATCCGCGTGCCGGTGATGTCCGCCAATGCACCGGCGGCGGCCGGTCCTGCTGCGCCGGACAGCCCACCGAGAAGCGTGAGAAAGCCCATCATCGCTCCGAGTTCCGACCGGTCGAACACGACGTCGGCGTAGATGCCCTGGAGCGCCGATGCGGCTCCGATGCCGAAGCCGGCCGCCAAGGCGAACGCCGACGCAACGAGGACATTGCCGGAGAACGCCAGCAGCACGACGCCGATCGCCGACGAGCTGTACGCCAGAATGAGCGAGCGTCGCTCTCCGAGGCGACGAACGATGAAAGCCAACGGCAGGCGTCCTGTCAGTTGCGCCGCACCGCGTGCACCTGCAAACCACGAAGCCGTCGCCAGGGGAAGTCCGGCGGCAGTCATCAGCGGTACTTGGTACACGAGGAGCACGCCCGCCATTACTCCGCTGAGGGCGACAGCGGCAGAGAACTTCCGCACGGTCGGATCGCGCAGCCCAGCACGAACGCCGGCTCGTACCAAGGTGCGGTCGGCCCGTTCCTCCTCCTTGACGACGACCGCCGCAACTGCCAACACGACGCCGACGATGAGTCCGAGGACCCTTGTGGTGGTTCGCCAGCCAGATGTCTCGACCAAGTATGCCGCCAGCGGGAGGAAGATCGCGCTGGCGAACGCGCCGTAGATCGTGAGCAGGGCAATCGCCTTGGCCGGCTCATCTGGGGCCACTCGGACGGCTGTTGTCTGCGTGATGTGGTAGAAGCCGAGCGCCGACAACGTGGCGTTCGCGAGGCCCGTCATGACGAGGAAAGGCATCAGGGAAGTTGCGCTGGCGCCGACCCAGAGTGCCGACGTGGAGACGACGGCGGCGAACAGAAACATCGGGCGGCTCCCAACATGGTCAAGTAGCCGCCCTGCGGGGAGAGCGAGCACACCACCGACGGCCATACCCACCCCAAAACCCGCGGTGAGGCCCGTCTCAGACCAGCCGGTGTCGACGATGATCGGGTCGAGCAGGACCCCAAACGAGTAGAACCATGCTCCGTAGGCAGCGATCGCGACCAGTCCGAGGGCGCTGATCGAGATGATGCGACGGCGATTCACGACGTCGAGTCTATGTCGGTGTCTGGATCGTCCTGACCGGCGACACACGACCTGGAATCGGTGGTGCGACACCTAGCCTGCGGCTACAAACGATCGGAGATCCATGACCGTTGCAGCAGGTACGTTCGAAGTAGATATCACGACGCGTGAATCCTCCCCAGAAGAGGGTTCCGGTGCGATTTCACGTATGGCTCTCGCCAAGACCTACTCGGGCGATCTTGCGGGCACGGGCATGGGACAGATGTTGGCGAGCATGACCGCGGTCCAAGGATCAGCGGGTTACGTTGCTCTCGAAACGGTCGAGGGGCAACTGGCTGGTCGTAAAGGATCATTTGTCCTTCAACACTTCGGTCTCATGGCTCGCGGCGAGGCGAGTCTGAAGGTCACGATCGTGCCCGACTCAGGCACTGGCGATTTGAACGGGATCTCAGGTGACCTGGAAATCGACATCGTCGACGGTGTGCACAACTACTCCCTCACCTACGAGTTGTAGAGCTGACGGGAACCCTGGAGGGTCGCGCGTCTGATTGCGACGGCCTAGCCTCGCCGAATGTCATCAGGTCGCCAGCCAACGATCGACGAGCTCAGCAGGGACCCACATCAGGCTCACGACGCTCTGCGAGCGAACGGGCCACTGTCGTGGGTACCTTCGCTCAATGGTTGGCTGGTCACTGATCGGCGCCTCGCGATCGAGGTGATGCGTGACTCCACAACGTTCACCGTCGATCATCCGGGGTTCACCACTGCACAGGTGATTGGCCCGTCGATGCTTTCGCTTGATGGTGTGGACCATCGGCGGCATCGCGATCCTTTTGCCGCCCATTTCCGAACCGGTGAAGTCAGGGAGCGCTTCGAAACCTTCTTGGCCGAGCGGTCGACAGAAATCGTGGATAGGCTCCGACCATCGGGCCGTGGAGAGCTGCGTAGTGAGCTTGCGGCCTTGTTTGCCGTTCACGTGGTAGCCGAGTTGCTGGATCTGGTCGACATCGACACCGCAGAACTTCTCCGCCTCTACCGCGACATCGTCGGTGCCGTCAACGACTTGTCTGTTGGTGAGCCGATGCCCCCTAGTGGCCCCGAAGCCGTAGAGGCACTTCGCCTTCACGTGGAGACGGCGATCGCTGGCGACGGCATGCTCGCAACTGCGGCGCAAGTGCTGACAGGAGATGAAGTCTTGTCCAACGCGGCCGTGATGCTCTTCGGGGGAATTGAAACCAATGAGGGCATGACCGCCAGCGCCCTGTGGTACTTGCTCTCAGTGCCGGAACTGATGCGAACCATTGAGCGCGATCGGTCGCTGGTGTCGGCACTCGTGGAAGAGTCACTGCGGCTAGAACCGGCCGCGGCCCGTGTCGACCGCTTCGCCACACGCGCTCTCGTGTTGGCTGGTCAGCGGATTGCCCGTGACGACCTGTTGATTGTCTCGCTTGCAGCGGCGAACCGAGACCCGGCGGCGTTCGATCAACCCCACGAGTTCCGACTTGATCGATCGTCGGACGATGGACATCTCGCCTTCGCTCAAGGGCCCCACGCCTGTATCGCTCAGCACCTGGCCCGTATGGAGACCCGAGCGATGGTCAATGCAGTGCTGGACCGGCTACCCGAGATATCCCTCGATCGGGACACCTCAAAGGCTCACGAGGGATTGGTGTTCCGCAAGCCTGTTGCGGTCCAGGCCAGGTGGATCACCAACAATCGAGGCGGATAGTCCCGACCGAGCACATGGACCGTCCCGTCGGAATTGTGCAGGTGCGGTCGGCCCTCGAAGCGAGCATTTGGAGGCGGGGGGGCGCGGCCTCTCGGCGGCAGGTGAGGGCATCACCGTGCGAGAACCCGAATCCCGTCTCGCAGCCGTAGGGTGAGACCAACCTTCTGAAGGGCAGGGGAGCGCTACCCATGGCCTACGACGAAACAATCGCTGAAGCCATACGCCAGCTCTTGGGGCAACGCAAAGACGTTGCGGAAAAGCGCCTCGTCGGCGGAGGCTTGGGCTTCATGGTTGGCGGCAACTTGTGCTGTGGTATCAGTTCGAGAGGACTGACCGTGCGCGTGGGCGCTGAAGGAAAGCAGGCTGCGGTGGCGATGGAGCATGTGGGGCCGCTCGCGTTCGGAGGCAAGGAGACGGCAGCGTTCGTGGTCGTGGCGCCCGAGGCTCTCGAAGATCCTGACATCCTTGCGGCGTGGGTTGGCCGCGGGTTGAAGTTTGTGGAGACGCTGTAGCGCGAAGCTCGGTCCTCGAAAACCGTCAGTACTGTGAAACGACTGGCGAGGATGTATCGATGACCACTGCTGCACCGGGCGACGAATCGGCACTGCTGGGCCAAGCACGCGCCGGATCAAATGCGGCCTTTTCGACACTGTTCAGCTCGAAACGGGCCACGTTGTATCGCCACAGCTATCGCATGCTCGGATCGGGCACCGAAGCGGACGACGCCGTTCAGGACACGCTGCTGCGTGCATGGCAGCGCCTTGGCAGCTTCGATGGCAGGGGATCATTCGATGGCTGGCTCTATCGGATCGCCACCAACGTTTGCCTCGATCGGCTACGCGGCCGACGGGCGAAGAGTCACCCCGTACTCATCGGACCGGCGTCGGATCTCGGAGGTTCCATGGAGACCGGCGGCGCCGACGTCGAGTGGGTGCTGCCGCTGGGCGCATCCACGATGGCGTCGAGTCCGGAGGACTCTGCCATCGAGGCGGAACACATCAGCTTTGCCTTCGTCGTGGCACTTCAGCGGTTGCCGGCCAGACAGCGAGCGGCGCTCCTTCTGCACGATGTCCTCGGCTTTGGTCCAGACGAAGTAGCGACCGTTCTCGAAGCCACTCCCGGCGCGGTCAACAGCCTGCTGCATCGTGCACGGCAAACGATGGACGAATCGCCCAGCGTCGCTCTTGCCGACCCTGACAGTCCGGACGTGAAGGCACTGCTCGAACGGTACATACGAGCCTGGCAACTGGCGGACATCGCCAGATTCCTCGAAACCGTCAGCGATGACGTTCGCATGTCGATGCCGCCGCTGCGCAATTGGTTCCTCGGAGCTGCAGATGTTGCCGGATTCGTCGGAAACGCGATCTTCGGTCCGGCGGCCGGAGTTGGAGTACGAATGGTCGTGGGACGAGTCAATGGGCAGAGCGCAGTTGCCACCTACCAGCCAACACCAGATGGCACGTGGGGCGCGAGCGGACTGCAGGTTCTCGATGTAGACCGGCACGAAACGTTGATCTCGTCGATCACGTCATTCCTCGACCCACAGATCGCCATCTCCTGCGGCTTTCCAGCGGAACTGCCTGCGAACTGAAACTCACAGACCCCTGCGAATGCTGGGGTGACCGCGAGATCGGCGGAGTTGCGTTCGTCAATCACAGTAAGAGCATCACCGACAGCGGTGGGCGCCAGAGAGTGAGGAACCCATGACTTGGATCAGCGATCCACACATCCTGTTGACGGTTCGCGGTACGACGATTCCGTCAGATCGCGGAGCGACCATCGAGCTACACAACCAGACCGCAGGTTCTGACGAAGGGGTGGCCGCGGCACGGGCGCTCGGCGACCTGAGCCACAGTGTCTTCACGCCGATTCTCGACGCTCCCGGCGCCGAGAAGGGGGAGATTCTGTTCATCGACGTGTGGAAGAACGCCGAGGGCCTCCAGACCTTCTTCTCGAACGAGCAGGTTCAAATGGGAGCTTCGATGCTCTTCTCCGAACGCGAAGCTGCGATTTGGATGCCGGCGCAAGGAGCGTTCTCCTTCGATCTCCCTCCTACAACGGATAGGACCACTCGCTATCTCGGTCTGGCACGCGGCCCGATCGCAGATCCAGCACATGCCGTCTCCGTGTTTCGCAACGTGATGAGCGACTCGCTCGCGGATGCGCGGCGCCGAGGCCAACTCTCACACCAGATATACGTCAGCGTTCCGATGTCCGATACCCCTGAACCGATGGAACTGCTCGGGATCGACATCTGGTCAGACCTCGAAGGGATGGGCGAGCATTACGCCTCTCTCACCGGATTCGAGAGCGCCTTCTCCGGCGAACCGCAAACCTCTGTGTGGGAGCAAGGAGCCGGTGGAAACTGGCGCGAGTGGTAGCACCAGAAACGTCGAGCCGTCGAGGACGGCCAGAGTCCACCTCTGGCCGTCCTTGCTGTTCCGCCCGGTCCAGGCCCACAAGGTCGACGCAGGACCCGCAGAAACGGCTTCATCAGTAGCGTTGGAGTGATGAAGATCCGTCCGTACGCCGAAGAAGATCTCGGACCGCTACTGGACGTCTGGTACCGAGCATCTCTCGTCGCTCACTCGTTCCTACCCGAGGACTTCTTCGAGACCGAGCGTGAACAGATCGCCAGCCAGTGGGTGCCGATTGCCGAAACCACGATCAGCGAGATCGACGGCGTACTCGTTGGCTTCATGTCGCTCATCGGCAACGAAGTCGGTGCGATCTTCGTCGATCCGGATCAGCACGGCCGAGGTGTTGGGCGGGCGCTGATGGATGCTGCCCGCGACCGACATCCCGTTCTCGAACTCAACGTGTTCGAGGCGAACGCCGTCGGCAGGCGCTTCTACGACCGCTATGGCTTCGTCGTCGTCGGGCGGCATTTGAACGAGGCCACCGGACATCCCGAGCTGAGGATGCGACTGGATCGCACCCTGCAGCGGTGATGGCGAGTCAGTTCTTGGTCTCCGCATTGAGGGCGGCCTGAGCCGCCGCAAGTCTCGCAACTGGGATTCTGAACGGAGAACAGCTGACATACGACAGCTTGAGTTCATCGAAGAAGGCGATCGAATCCGGGTCGCCTCCATGCTCTCCGCAGATGCCGATTTCGATGTCAGGGTTGGTCGCCCTGGCGCCGGCAACTCCCAGTCCCATGAGTCTGCCTACACCACCGATATCCAGAGTGGCGAACGGGTTCGACGGAAGGATTCCCTCGGAAAGGTATTGGAGGAGGAACCCGGACTCAGCGTCATCGCGGCTCACGCCAAAGGTGGTCTGCGTGAGGTCGTTCGTTCCGAAAGAAAGAAACTCTGCGTATTCGGCGAGTTCATCGGCAGTGATGGCAGCACGCGGGATCTCGATCATCGTGCCGAACTTGTACGGGATCTCGAGATCTTGCTCTTCCATGACTGCCCGAGCCTCCGTCTCGAGCACCCCGCGCTGTCGTGACAGCTCGTTCACGTGACTGGTCAGCGGAATCATGATCTCCGGCAACACGTCGACGCCTTCGCGGGCCACTTCACATGCGGCTTCGAACACGGCGCGAACCTGCATGCGCGTGAGTTCGGGAATGAGAATGCCCAACCGAACGCCTCGCAAACCCAACATTGGGTTGGACTCTCGGAGCGCCTCGACTCGCTCCAGCATCGCTTGTTCCTCGGTGACGCGACCGAGAATGGAGTCGATTTCTGGCAGGTTCCTCGAACTGATCAGCTGGATCTTGAGATCGGACAAGTCTTTGGTGAGGTCCTCGAAGCTCGGAAGGAACTCGTGCAGCGGGGGATCGATGAGACGGATGATCACCGGCAGACCATCCATGGCTCTGAATATGCCTGCGAAGTCGGCGCGCTGGAACGGCAAGAGCGCGTTGACGGCATCGCGCCGTTCGCCGAGTGATTTTGTCGTGATCATGCGTCGAACGATCGGCAGGCGCTCTGGCTCGAAGAACATGTGCTCGGTCCGGCACAGGCCGATTCCTTCCGCGCCATTGGCGCGCGCCCGCTCAGCGTCATGCGGGTAGTCGGCGTTCGCCCACACGCCGAGTCGACGGAATTCGTCCGCCCACGACAGCAGTCGCATCAGCCACTCGTCCTCGATATCGGGAATGACTGTCTCGAGCGCACCATGAAAGATCTCTCCGGTGGTGCCATCGATCGATATCCAGTCGCCTTCTTTGATCTGGACGCCATCCACGGTCATCACGCGGGCTGACACGTCAATCATCAGGGACGCTGCGCCAACCACCGCCGGTTTGCCGAATTGGCGCGCGACGAGAGCTGCGTGGCTCGTTCGTCCGCCGGAACTGGTGCAGATGCCCTGCGCCGCCAGCATGCCGTGGACGTCGTCTGGTTTCGTTTCGGGTCGGACCAGGATGACGGGCTTCGACTCCTGAGTCGCCCAACGCTCAGCGAGATCAGGATCGAAAGCAACAACTCCGACCGCAGCACCGGGCGACACATTGAGGCCGCTTGCGATCGGTTCGCCGACACTCAGCTTGGTGTCGCTCGAAAACTGGGGATGCAGAAAGAAGTCGACTTGGTCAGGGCTGACCCTCAGGACCGCCTCCTTGCGACTGATGAGGCCTTCGTCGGCCAATTGGACGGCGATACGCACGGCGGCCTGAGCCGTTCGCTTGCCGTTGCGGGTCTGGAGGATCCACAGCTTGCCGCGTTCGATGGTGAACTCCATGTCCTGCATGTCGCGGTAGTGCGTCTCGAGTTTGCGGGCGATCGCCTCGAACTCCCGATACATGCCTGGCATTTCCACAGCCAGGTCCGCCACCGGCTTCGTTGCCCTGGTTCCGGCAACGACGTCCTCGCCCTGAGCGTTCATCAGATAGTCGCCCTCGAGGTTGTCCTCTCCGGTTGTCGCGTTGCGGGACATGGCGACGCCTGTCGCGCAGTCTTCTCCCATGTTGCCGAAGACCATCGTCACGACGTTGACGCCTGTGCCGAGGTCGTGGGCAATGTGCGCCGCGTCGCGATAGTCACGCGCTCGCTTTCCGTTCCAAGACTTGAACACGGCTTCGATGGCCATCTCGAGCTGCGTGTGCGGATCGGTTGGGAACGCCGTGTGGGAGTAGCGCGTGACGATGTCCTTGAATTCATCGACGATCATCCTCAAGTCGTCGGCAGACAACTCGGCGTCGGTGGCGACACCGTTGCGGTGCCGATACGCCGCCATGACGTCCTCGAATGGTTCATCACGGACACCCAGCACCACCGCTCCGAACATCTGCACGAGCCTGCGGTACGAGTCATAGACAAAGTGCGGATCGTCGGTCAGCGCAATCATGCCTTTGACGACGTCGTCGTTGAGTCCGACGTTCAGCACCGTATCCATCATTCCTGGCATCGAGAACATCGCGCCAGAACGGACCGAGACCAAGAGTGGTTTCGTAGGGTCGCCGAATCTCTTGTCGGTTGCATGCTCGACGTTTTCCAGGGCCTGCAACACCTGGCTCCACATGCCGTCCGGGAAACCCTCTGTACCTGCCAGGTAGGCGTTGCATGCAGCAGTCGTGACCGTGAACCCCGGCGGAACGGGGACACCGAGACGCGTCATCTCTCCGAGGTTCGCTCCCTTACCGCCCAGCAGGGCGCGCACTAGATCCCAATCGCCGTCAACCTGCGATTCCGCAAGCTCAACCTCATCGAATCCAAAGACCCACTTCGTTGTCATCGGCCGTCCTTCCGTCAAAGATTTCTCGGAGCGATCCGGGACCACCTCCCGGCTGGAATGATCGGCGGCGCACTCGGTGCGTCTCCGACGAAGCAGTTGCTTTCGCTCGCCTGCTCGACGCTATCTCGAATGGCGATGATCAGGGGTCCGTTCGAGGCCCTTACGCGTGGTACTTTCGACTCTTATGGAGGAGGAACATCGAGTGAGCGAATCTGGAGTACCAACACATCTGCGAACGGTGACACCCTCAATCGTGTGTACGCCATGTGCGGACGCGATCGATTTCTACAAGCGAGCGTTTGGCGCCGAAGAGTCAGGTCCCCGAATGACCGGGCCTGACGGCTCTGTAGGACACGCCGAAATCCGCATCGGCGACAGCGTGATCATGCTCGGCGACGAGTGGCCGGGTGGCCCGACGCAGTCGCCGACGACCCTCGGCGGATCTACAGCGGCACTTTTCATATACACCGATGACGTGGACGCGCTGTGGGAGCGAGCCATCGAGGCCGGCGCGGAGGAAGTATTCCCGCTCGAGTTGCAGTTCTACGGTGACAAGTCGGGGCGTGTGCGAGACCCGTTCGGTCATACGTGGGGACTCGGGCAGCATGTCGAAGACGTGAGCCAGGAAGAAATGGAACGACGGATGGCGTCGTTCTATGAGTAGTCGGCTTGTCCTCGCCGTTGTGGTCCACGAGGCGGGCTGCGCTTATTCGACACGACTAGGGACAGTCTGAGCATGGCGCGCACGATCGATCTCAACTCGGACCTCGGTGAGGGGTTTGGTCCGTGGCCGATGGGTGACGACGAAGCGATGCTTTCTGTCGTGTCGAGCGCCAACATCGCCTGCGGTGGACACGCGGGAGACCCTGAAACGATGTACAGAACGCTTTCGACTGCCGCCCGCCAAGGGGTGACCGTTGGCGCGCATCCCGGCTACAACGACCGCGAGGGTTTTGGACGCCGGATCATCCCCATGGCGGTCGACGCCATCGGTCGAATGGTGGCCGCACAAGTCGGCGCACTCCAGGCCATCGCATCGCTGGTTCCCGTGCCGGTCCGATACGTGAAATTGCACGGTGCGCTGGCAAACCTCGCCGCTCGAGATGAGGACACGGCCCGCGAAGTGGTCTCGACCATCCAACAGATCGACGAGGGCTTGGCAATTCTCGCCATTTCGGGGACCGAACTGGAGCGGGTTGCGCGGAACGCCGGCACGTCCGTGTTTTCAGAGGTCTTCGCTGATCGGGGTTACCAGCCGAATGGCCAACTCGTTCCTCGTGACCAACCTGGGGCGATGATCCACGACGCTGCCCGAGCAGTCGACCGCCTGCTTGGCTTCCTCGAGACCGGACTGATGCCCGTGGTCGGCGCTGAGCCGATCCCGTTGCAGGCTGACTCGATCTGCGTTCACGGAGACGGGTACGGAGCGGTCGCGATGGCGAAACTCATCCGAGCCGAGCTGATCGCTGCCGGCAATACGCCGGCCCCTTTCATGACTCCGAACCCGTGATCACACCGCAATTCACGGCCATCGCCGACCATGCGTTGCTGATCGAGTTCGCCACCGAGGTCAGCTACGGCGCAAACCAGTTGGTTGTAGCGTTGGATCGAGCAATCAGTGCTGAGTCGATCCCCGGTGTCAAAGAGGTCGTCCCCGGCATGGTCAGCCTCTTGGTGGACTTCGATCCGTTGCGCGTGGACCACGAACGAGTTGAAGCTGCGGTTCGCGAACGGCTGACGGAAGCTGAGCCTCAGTTGGATGAGGGGCGGGTGCACACGGTTCATGTGTGCTACGACGCTGCGTTCGGTTCAGACCTGTCCGTAGTTGCTGAACTTGCGTCATTGAGTGAGGAGGCGGTGATCGCCGCTCACCTGGCGGGCGAGTATCGAGTGTTCATGTACGGGTTTGCTCCCGGATACGCCTACTTGGCTGGGGTGCCGGAACGCATTCAGGTGCCCCGTAAGGCCGTACCGGTGCGCGGCGTGCCCGCAGGCAGTGTGATCATTGCAGGACCCCAATGCTTGGTCACCACGCTGGAAATGCCGACCGGCTGGTCGATCATCGGACGGTCGCCAACGAGGATCCTGCTCGAAGATCCTGTGCGACCGTTTCGCTTCGATGTTGGTGACAGAGTCCGCTTCGAACGCATCGACGCCGCCGCGTTCGATCGACTCGTTGAGGTTGAATGAACGATGATTGAGTCCCGCATTCGAGTTGCCCATGTGGGACCGCTCGTATCGGTCCAGGACGCGGGCCGCTTTGGCAGCATGCGCTTCGGAGTACCGGCATCGGGCCCAATGGATCGATTGGCTCACGCCGCCGCGAATGTGGCGCTGGGGAAGCCTGCGGAGGCGCCGGCGCTCGAAGTTTCGTTGGGTGGTCTCACGCTCGAGTGCGTGGCGGGCGCGGTGACACTTGCGGTCGCAGGAGGGGGTTTCGCCGTTGACCACGAGGGCAGGCGAAAGCCGTCTTGGTCGGTCTTCACTCTCGACAGCGGACAGCGCATGTCAGTCAAGGCCGGAGAATGGGGGAGCTGGGCCTACATCGCCTTCTCTGGCAACCTCCACGCGTCACGTTGGCTAGGAAGTGCTGCAACGCATTCACTGTCTGGCCTCGGGGGCGGCCTGCTCACCAGTGGACAGGAATTGCGGGTCACCGAGGCTCGTAGGGCCCCATCTCTCGAGGGAGCGGTTCCTGTACCTGAGCTTGCCGCGGCGCTCCAGCGAGCGCGCGTGGTCATGGGGCCACAAGAACGCCACTTCGAAGCGACGGCGATCACTGCGCTTTCGACTGCGACCTACACGCTGTCTGCAGCGTACGACCGCATGGGTGTTCGGCTCGATGGCGAATCGCTACCGCTGCGTTCAGCGTTGACGATTCCCTCTGAACCAGTCGTTCGCGGATCCATCCAAGTTGCAGGTGACGGTGTGCCAACCGTGCTGTTGGCTGACCACCAGACCACAGGCGGCTATCCCAAGATCGCAACGGTGATCTCCAACGACCTCGATCAGTTCGCACAGCTGCGTCCGGGCCAGAACGTTGGATTCGAACCGATCACCCCTCGCGAGGCGGTCGCCCACGCTCGGGCTCGACACGAAGATGTCGCCGACTATCTCGAGACACTTCCGAACGCGAGGTCAACGCTCACTCATCGGCTGCGAGGCGAGAACCTGATCAGTGGAGTGGTCTCGGCCTCCGACAAGAGTGGCGACGGAAGCGAGCGATAGGCGAAAGAGCAGGCGTCGGCAACGACATGACCTGACCATTCCCCGTGCCAAGAGTGCTCAGCAACCGTCAGGAAGCTGGATGTGTCGATTGACGTCGGTTTCCAGTAGCTCGACAAGCTCGCCGTCAGGATATGACACGCGGATATCGACGAGTTCAGCATCTCCCAGTCCGAAGTGCACTACCTGAAGGTTTCCCGCGCCGTACCCCTGCGAAGCCACGATCTCGCGGACGCCGATCAACGAGTCGGGGTCGCCAAGGCCGCCAGCCCCCCACACGCCAACCACCGTGCCGATCGGTTGCCGGCTCGAGAACGGATCCACACTGACTTCGAGCCAGTTTCCAGATGCCGTGTCGTTGAGCATCAACAGCGAGGGCAACGTTGGTTCCCACTCGACCAACATGATGTCGAGGCGGCCGTCACGATCGACATCGGCTGTTGGCCCAGTTACCCAGTACTGGGCGGCGCCAAGGCCCTCGGGCGACGAGAACGTCGGTATGCCGTCACCGTTGACACCGAGGTGGCGGAATACCGCAGGCGACGCTCCTGCATCTGCGGACGCCGTCGTGAGGAGGTCGGGCCAACCGTCGTTGTCGAAGTCGGCGATCTCGACGTGTGGTGCCTTCGTCTCGAGACCGGGGAGTCCAGTAGCCGTTGTGACGTCATCGAATATCGGCAGGCCCTCGGCATCGACGCCGCGGTTCAAGTAGACCCGAACCGGCACTTCGGATCCCCGGGACAGCGTGCTGTTGTAGTGATGGCCGACGACGAGGTCAGGGAGGCCATCACGGTTCAGGTCGGCGATCGCGGCACCAGCTGCATCGTCCTCGTCGCCAAATGCCTCCCACTGGAAGCCTGTGCTGTCGGCCTCGCGAAATCCGTCAG
>JABDJC010000194.1 GCA_013003395.1 Acidimicrobiia bacterium | reverse complement strand
TCGGCATACTGATGGTTGTGGCGCACGGCGCTCTCGCGAGCGCCGTGTATCGCCTCCTGAGATTTCTGCGTGAATGCGTTGATGTCCAACGTAGTCTCCTGATGGGGCGGGACCGCAGAGAGGCGGCACCGCGCTATGCGAATGCTGCTAGTAACAAATCTGAGTCTGATTATATAAGATCTGAGAGCTCATGTCCAATTTTGCAGAACGTGGCGGATGGTGGGTGGTTGGTCAGGTGGTGTGGTTCTTCGCCATCGGGTTCGCCGCTTTCCGTTCGCCGCGATTATCGAACGAGACCATGGTGATAGCGGGATCTGCCATGACGGTGTACGGCGTTTGGCTGTCGTTTGCGGGCGCCAGAGCCCTTGGTGAGCGACTTACGCCGTACCCAGAACCGCTCGACGAGGTGACGCTCATGACCCGAGGTGTCTATCGCCACGCCCGGCATCCGATCTACGGCGGGGTCATCGTGTCGTTCTTGGGGGTGTCGTTGCTCACGGGGGATTCGCTCGCCATTGGCTTGTCTCTCGGTCTCGTCCCGTTCTTCTGGCTCAAGTCCTCCTCTGAAGAGAGAAGGCTGGCGGACAGATATTCTGACTACGACCGATATCGTGACCTGGTGCCGAAGCGATTGATTCCATGGATATTGTGAGATTCGAACTCGTCGACGGAGGGCTCTTCGCCTACGGAATGACCCTTGGAGAATTGTTCGAGAACGCGGCGTTCGGCGTCTTCTCGCAACTGTTCGACTTGCGTGACGTTTCGCCGGTGCAAAGCCGCCCCCTCGTGGCCCCGGGGGACACGAACAACGAGTTGCTCGCGAATTGGATCGATGAGCTGCAGGCGATGTCCCGCCTCGAACGCATCGCGCCGAGCTACTTCGTGGTGGATCGTGTCGAAGAGGGTGGGGTCCAGGGTTCGGCGGCAGGCGAGCCGATCGATCAGGTCCCGGAAATGGGCAAGCGGTTGGCGGTCGTGGCCAGGGACGTCGAGGTCTCGCAGACTCCGGACGGATGGTGGGCGTCGGTCCCATTTCTCACTTCCGGGCCAGACCTTCGGTTGGTCTGACCGACCACTCCAAGTAAGCGATCGTAACGCTATGCAGTATCTCGAAACAAACGATCGAACTCGGTGTCATAGCCAATAGAGTCTCGTCGGAACCAACTAGATGGAGTGGGACATGATCCAAGAATTCAAAGACTTCGTGAGCAAAGGAAGCCTCGTAGAGATCGCCGTGGCGTTTGTGATGGGCGTGGCGTTCGCAAGCGTCGTCAGCGCATTCACCACGAGAATCGTCACGCCGCTGATCGGAATGATCTTCAACGTGTCGAACCTCGAGAACACGATGACGTTCGGTGATGTCGACCCGGAAACCGGCGTCGCTGCCGGATCCGTCGGAGCCTTCCTCGCTGCGACGATCAATTTCCTCATCGTCGCATTGGTAATGTTCATGGTCATCAGGTCCTACAACAGGATGAAGGCCAAGATGGAAGAGCCCGCCGAAGAAGAGGCTGCAGGCCCATCCGAAGTCGAACTGTTGGCGGAGATTCGCGACCAGCTCGCCCGCAGGTAGTAACGCAACACCCCTCAGATGACGAAACGGGAGCCGCAAGGCTCCCGTTTCTCGTAGGGAATCGAACCGGTCCAACCTGGGTTCTGCACAAAGCAGCTACAGAGGAGACCACAAGATGGCAACCGCATCCTTCAACGGCGTGGTCATCGCCGAGAGCGATGAGACCGTGATGGTCGAGGGGAACCACTATTTCCCACCGCAGTCGATCAACACGGAGTACTTCACGCCGAATCCGAAGACCTCCGTGTGCCCGTGGAAGGGCACTGCCGAGTACTTCGACGTGGCAGCCGGAGGAGAAACCGCCGAAGCCGCTGCGTGGACCTACAAGCAGCCCAAGGACGCGGCAAGCGAGATCAAAGACCACCTCGCGTTTTGGGGTGCCATCACGGTCCAATGACCATCGAGGGTGGGTTCCCGCCTCTCGTACACACCTGGTAACTTCCCGCCGCATGGAAGACGACGAACTGCGGGTGGATCACCTGCGCCTATCTGAAGACGACGTAGACGGTTTCTCAGAGCCGGTCGTCCGGCTGTGGTGGGACAAAGAGTTCGTTGGGCAGGTCTACTGGGATGGCGACGAAGTCGTCGTGCAGATCCACTCGGATGATGACGGCGAACCGTTCGATCTGTCGCTCGGCCCCTTTGCGAGAGCGTTGGTCGAGGCGGAACAGATCGTCAATCCCAACTGGGAAGACGAGCTGGACATCGTCGACGACCCATCGTCCGATGAGGATGAACTCGAAGAGACGACTCGCCTCGTGTCCGAGTTCGACTCTCGTGCGGTCCATCGCAGCGATGGCGGCGAAGGGTATTTCGACAAGAGCACGTCCCTGGAATTCATCGATCGTTGTGACGAGTTACGCCTTGGAGTGACCACTGTCGAGGGCTTCGACTATCAAGGCCGGACCCTCAAGTCACGCCCGAGCCTCATCGCGCAGTTCAAGCCGAACACGGCATCGTCTGAGTGGGCGAACATCGCGGCCGATCTCAACGATCAGGCGCGTGAGGTGGTGTCTCGGTGGTCCGATCGCGACACGTTGGTGGTTGCCTTCGTCGTGATGGAACCGACGGGCGAGTCGTTCATCGCCTGAGCGATGAAGGGGCGAGCAGCTTGTCGGCTCAGTCTCCTGAATGGACCGCCTCGAGCTGTTCAGCGTTTGTCGAACGGTGATCGACGTACGACGTCAGGGAGATAGCGGCGTCCGGTGCCGGCTGCGGTTCCAGTACCTGAAGCGCCTCTGTATCGCTCTTCCGCGTTCTCGAGGAGCCGGCGCAAACGGTCTACTTGCGACCGGAGCCGGCTGTTCTCGAGCTCGAGTTCGAGAATGCGACGGATGCCTTCCAGGCTCACGCCGTCGCCACTGAGCTCGGCGATCATCGCCAGACGAGTCAAGTCATCGTCCGAATAGCGGCGAGTGCCTCCGGGAGTTCGGTACGGCTCGATCAGCCCTTTGCGCTCGTAGATGCGCAGGGTCTGAGGATGGACGCCGGCCAGTTCTGCGGCGACCGAGATGATGTAAACGGCGTCTTCACTGCGGGCCATCGTCACACTCCAAAGTGCGCACGCGGGTTCTCCGTGTGCATGTCGCGTAGTTTCTCGAGCATCGCTCGTTCTTCGTCGCTCACGTCCGAAGGGATCACGACGTCGATCTTCACAAGTAGATCACCCTTCTTGCCCTTGGAGTTCTCGACGCCCCTTCCAGACGCACGGAGCGTGCGGCCCGGTTGGGTTCCGGGTGGCACCTTCAGGCGGACCTTGCCGTCGAGCGTCGGGACGTCGATGTCGACCCCGAGAGCTGCCTCGGCGTAAGTCACCGGTGCTGTGATCTCCAGATTGGACCCGTTGCGCCGGAAGAGCGGGTGCGTTCCGACATTGACCGTCACGAAGAGGTCGCCGTTCGGTCCACCGTTGCTGCCAGGGTTGCCGCGTCCCTTGAGGCGAATGCGTGCGCCGTCATTGACCCCTCGAGGAATCTTCACCTTCACCCGCTTGCCACCGAGGTTCACCTCTTTGGTCACCCCGGCGACGGCTTCGTGGAAACTCAAGGACATGTCAGCGGAGAGGTCGGCTCCAGCGGTTGGCCCCGTGCGGGCCTGGCCGAAGAGGTCGCCGAGTCCTCCGAACAGATCGAACGGGGTGCCGCCGGCACCGCCTCCACCCCCTGCGCCCATGAGGTCTTCAACTCGGACGTACCGAGCACCTCCTGACGGGGAACCGACGAACTGACCCATCTCGCGGGCGTGGTCGTATTCCTTGCGCTGCTCGGGATCACCGACGACGGCGTAGGCCTCCGAGATCTGCTTGAAGCGCGCCTCGGCCGCCTCGTCACCTTGATTGGCGTCGGGGTGGAACTCCTGGGCAAGCTTGCGATACGCCTTCTTGATTTCCTTGTCGGTGGCCTTCTTGTCGACACCGAGTAGGGCATAGAAGTCTGTATCCAGCCATTCCTTACGCATGCTCCACCATCACGAGGCTCGGTCGCACCACACGCGAACCGAGTCGATATCCACGCCGGAGTTCTTGCGAAACCACCAGTTCGCCGTCGCCGGCCTCTGTCGGGCCCGAGACCGCTTCGTGCACTGCGGGGTCGAAGTGTTCGCCCTCGGACGCGATCACTTGCAGACCTTCTTTGGCGAGGGAGTCCATCAGCAGGGAGTACGTTCCGCGCATTCCGTCGAGAAGCTTTTCCTCGGTTGGAGTCTGGGCCTCGATCGCAAGTGCGCCATCGAACGAGTCGAGCGTCGGCAACAGTTGCTCGATCAGGCGTTGGGAAGCATGTTCGACAATCGAGCTCTGGTCGCGTGCGGCCCGCTTGCGGAAGTTCTCGAAATCGGCCGCCAAGCGCTGCAGAGTTTCGAGGTATTCGTCGGCGTCCGAGCGTGCCGTGTGGATGGCGCGCAACATCACTTGCTCTGCGTCTTTGGGGTCGTCCGGCATTTCGAGACCGAGATCGGTCGGCGTCAGGTGCTCGAACTCTGGGTTGAGTTCGAGCACCATTTCACCTTCCAGGACCTCGTCCTGCTCGGGTATCAGGGTTGGGTCTTCGTTCATGCGGATTCGTCGGTACCTTCGTCGGTGCCTTCGTCGATGATCTCGGCTTCGACGACGTCGTCGTCACCGGATCCGGTTTCGGTGGTCTCGCCGCCTTCTTCTGCCGCTTCGGCTTGGCTGGCCTCGTAGATCTTCTGTCCGAGGATCTGTGACGCTTCGAGCACCTCTTGAGTCTTCGTCCGAAGTGTTTCGGCGTCGGCGTCGTCGGCGAGCAGCTTGCGAAGTTCGGTCACCTTGTCTTCGACTGCGCCGCGCTCCTCATCGGAGAGCTTGTCGCCGTGTTCGGCGAGGTTCTTGTCCGTTTGATATGCGACATGGTCGGCCTGGTTCCTGGCTTCGGCCGCTTCCCTGCGTCGAGCATCTTCGGCGGCGTACGACTCGGCGTCGTTGACCATCCGATCGATCTCTTCTTGCGACAGGGCTGTGCCGCCGGTGATGGTGACCTGCTGACTCTGGCCCGTTCCCAGGTCCTTGGCGGACACTGACACGATGCCGTTGGCGTCGATGTCGAACGTGACTTCGATCTGCGGCGTGCCGCGCCGGGCAGGCGCAATGCCAGGGAGCTTGAATCGGCCGAGTGACTTGTTGTCGGTCGCCATCGCTCGCTCGCCCTGCAAGACGTGGATCTCCACCTCGGGCTGATTGTCGGCCGCGGTGGTGAAGATTTCGGAGCGCCGCGTTGGGATCGTCGTGTTGCGCTCGATCATCTTGGTGAGCACGCCGCCTTCGGTTTCGACACCCAAGGTCAGAGGAGTGACATCGAGCAACAAGATGCCGCTCACGTCACCCTTGAGCACGCCGGCCTGAACCGCTGCGCCCAAGGCGACGACCTCATCGGGGTTCACACCCTGGTGAGGGTCCTTCGTCGCGAGTTCTTTGGCGAGCGCCTGCACTGCAGGCATCCGCGTCGATCCGCCGACGAGGATGACATGGTTGATGTCATCGAGCGTCACGCCCGCGTCTTTGATGGCAGCCTGGAACGGCTTGCGCAGTCGATCGAGAAGATCGTCGGTCATCTTCTGAAACTCGGAGCGTGAGAGTGTCTTGAGCAGGTGAATGGGGCCCGATTCGTTCGCTGTGATGAACGGAAGGTTGATTTCCGTCTCGTTGACCGACGAGAGTTCGATCTTGGCCTTCTCGGCTGCCTCCTTGAGACGCGTGAGCGCCATCGGATCCTTCGCCAGGTCGATGCCGTTCTCGTTCTTGAACTCGGAAACGAGCCAGTCGATGATGCGCTGATCCCAGTCGTCGCCACCCAGTTGGGTGTCGCCGCTTGTCGACTTCACTTCGAAGACGCCTTCGCCGATCTCGAGGACGGACACGTCGAACGTGCCTCCGCCGAGGTCGAAGACGAGAATCGTCTGGTCAGCGTTCTTGTCCATGCCGTATGCCAACGCTGCTGCGGTTGGCTCGTTGACGACACGCAGTACTTCGAGTCCTGCGATCTGGCCCGCTTCTTTGGTGGCTTGACGCTGTGCGTCGCCGAAGTAGGCGGGGACGGTGATGACAGCCTCGGTGACTGGTTCGCCGAGATGGGCTTCAGCGTCCCGCTTCAGTTTCTGAAGGATGCGGGCAGAAATCTCTTGAGGGGAATAGTCCTTGCCGTCGATGTCGACGCTCCAGTCGGTGCCCATGTGGCGCTTGACGGAGCGAACGGTCCGGCCGGGGTTGGTGATCGCCTGACGCTTTGCTTGTTCGCCTACGAGGACTTCGCCGCTCTTCGAAAAGGCGACGACCGACGGGGTGGTGCGATGGCCTTCTGCGTTGGCCACCACCCGTGGCTCACCGCCTTCGAGAACAGCAACGACGCTGTTGGTGGTTCCGAGGTCGATTCCTACTGCTGCCATGAGTGTCCTTCCAATGGTGAATTTGGGATCGTTTTAGTGGTTGAGCATACTATAACCTGAGTCTACTATTGTCATATTCCCTGATTCCAAACAATCGGAGCAACTTTCGACCGTCGGGCGCGGGTGGTTTCAGGATTAGTCATTCAGAATTCGCGAAACCTGACCGTTGAATCACGCAGCACATCAAGGTAAGCTACTGACGGTGGTGCGACCGCTACGATGGGGGACATCGACATGCGCCAATCGACGCTCAAGCTTCTGGTTCGACTTCAGAGTGACTCTGGAGCGAACCTGATCGAGTACGGCTTCCTCGCCGTGCTGATTGCAGTTGCTGCACTGCTGAGCGTGCAATTCGTCGGTGGCGCGACCAGCTCCAACATCGACTCGATCAACCCGGCGTTCAGCCCCTGATCGAAGAAACATTCGAATCGCGAAGAAACACCGGCCCTGAGGGCCGGTGTTTCTTCTATCTCGGATCTGAATGTTGTCTGGTCAGACGTCGAGGTCTGCCCATTCCTGCCGGGTCTTTTGATTGGGACCACGAACCCGGGGGTATTTGACCGGAGCATGTACTCGGCAAAGCGTCCGGGAGTTGTACATCGAGAGCTTCGTCGTGCAATTCCTGTGGGTGCACACTCTGTTCTTCGTGTAGGTCTTGGGGGAGCGATAGCTTTGACCGAGCCTGCTGCCCGAAACTGCTTGATCCATGGATCCCCTTTCGTTGAACACAGCTTCACGTACGCGTGTGAACGAGCTGTGAGGGATTCCTAAGAATCAGGTGAGACTGTGGACGGGCAATTCGGGCTCCTCGGGCGCCGCCGAGGGAATCTCGAAACCCACCTCGGCTCCCCCCTCATCGACGTTGCGAGCCCAGACTCGGCCGCCATGGCTTTCGATGATCTGCTTGACGATGGCGAGGCCGAGGCCAGAACCGGGCATGGCTCGCCCCTCGGGGGATCGATAGAAGCGATCGAAAACGAAAGGCAGGTCATCAGGATCGAAGCCCTTGCCCTTGTCTCTGACGGTCACGCCGCCATCGTGAACGGTGACGGTGATCGGCTCGCCAGGGGGACTCCACTTGTTGGCGTTGTCGATCAGGTTGGAGACCGCGCGATCGATTTGGCCAGACCGGCCGCGAACCATCGCCGTTGCGCCCAGAACTTCGACGGGTCGGTCGTATCGGCGTCGTGAGCGTTCAGCCACTGCGTCGACCAGCTCCCCGAGATGGACGTCGCGTGCCGGCTCCTCACTCAATCGGGTATCGGTGGCCAACTCGACGAGCTCGCCTACCACGGTCGTGAGTTGCTCGAGCTCGAACGTCACATCCTCGAGGAGCTCCTTTCGCTGCTCCTCGCTCATGTCTGTCGACCGGGCAAGCACCTCGATGTTCGTGCGCAAGCTGGTCAGCGGCGTTCGTAACTCGTGGCTTGCGTCTCGTACGAGGCGCTGCTGCTGGAGGCGCGATTGACCCAACGCACCGAGCATCGTGTTGAACGCTCTGGCGAGCCGGCCAACTTCATCGGTCTGCTCGACATCGATGGCAGCGGTGAGGTCTTGCGTGTCAGCAACGTGTTCGGCAGCCTCGGTGAGGGCGGCCACCGGCAGGAGCGCACGCCCAGCGACGATCCAGCCGGCTGCCGCCGCCATGAGTACTCCGAGTCCGCCAACCAGCACGAGTCGCCAGAGCAGGCCATCGAGGATTGCTTCGGTTTCGGTCAGGCTCCGAGCAATTTGTAGCGCGCCGCCACTGGCCAGTGGGGCTGTCAACATGCGGTACTGAACGCCGCCGACTTCCACGTCACGGAAGATCTCTTGCGACGTGGTCGCAGCGATTTCCAGATCGTTTTTGTTGATGGGCAGGATGTGGTCTTCATCGAAGTACAGAAGAACCTTGCCCTCGCGGTCGATGAACTGGAGCACCGCCTCGTCCCCGATGAGTCGCCTCTGCTGATTGAACGTCGGCTGGCGCAGGGAGGGGTCCATCTCGACCGAGGTCAGGAGGCTCAGCGGCGCGGCGCGGCTGATGAGAAAGTCGTCTACCTCTTGGCGAAGCTCGCGGGCGGCCGAGAAGAACGCACCGCTGGTCACGACGGTGACGGTGACGGCAACGGCCAAGGCAACGAGCACGGTGAAGCGGATTCGCAGGCTCATGATTCTCGGATCACGTATCCGACTCCTCTCACGGTATGAATCAGTCGAGGTTCGTCAGCCGGCTCGGTCTTACGGCGTAGATAGCCGATGTAGACGTCGAGGGAATTGGACGACGTTTCGAAGTCGAAGCCCCAGATCCGTTCATAGATGGTGTCACGCGTGAGCACGATGCCGGAATTCGCCATCAGCAGTTCCAGGAGTTGGAACTCGGTTTTGGTCAACTCGATGAGGTGCCCGGCCCGCTCTACTCGTCTGGTGTCTGGATCGAGGATGAGATCGCCGACTTTCAATTCAGACGTAGGCTCCTCCAAGGCGGTTCGACGGAGAAGTGCTCTGAGTCTCGCCAAAAGCTCTTCGAGAGCGAACGGCTTCAACAGGTAGTCGTCGGCCCCGGCGTCGAGACCTGCCACCCGATCACTCACATCGTGTTTCGCCGTGAGCATCAAGATCGGGGTGTCGTCGCCTTTCGCCCGGATTCGGCGGCAAACGGCCAACCCATCGATGTACGGCATCATGATGTCCAGAATCAGCGCATCAGGGGCGTCACGATCGAACATCTCGAGTGCCTCTGCGCCGTCGGTGGCGAGCACCACGCCGTATCCCTCGAACTTCAGAGCGCGCTCCAGCGCTTGACGCACGCCGCGATCGTCTTCGGCGACGAGAATTCGAGCCATGCCGTCGCTCACGGGATCTCCTGAGTACCTCGATCAGTGGACCGAAGGCTACCGGTGTCGCCCAATTTATCCGACCGACCAACGTCATGCAGTCACAGAACACCATCCGAGGCGTTGCGCTTCGAATGTGGTTGGCTGTGCAGATGCGAAAAGCCTTGTGGCTCATGTTCGCCATGGCTGCGCTGTGGTTCACCCTGGCGCTGATCCGTGACGCAACGACCCTGCACCTCGGTCCGGTTGTGGTCGCCGGTGGTGCGGCCGTGATGGCCGGATTGGAAGAGGTGCCCCGTCGCGACGTCCTGGCCTTGGCAGCTCTGGGCACGGTGGTTGCCCTCTCCGTGACCGCGCTGCTCAGCGTCGTGGGCATGATGGACGGGCCGTCCCTGTTGCCGGTTGGCGGCGCCGCGCTCGAAAGCGTGCTGTTCGCCATCGCAGCTGGTGTCGTCGGCGGAGTTGCCGGAGCGTTTGCTACGACTCGTTGATGTCGGAACTTCAGCCGGCATAGATAGGGAATTTTGGATACAAGCGTGCGGTTGGCGTGGTGGAGGAGCGGATGAGAAGGATTTGGCGTGCCCGGAGTTGACTCGTCGATCGTGGCGGACAAGCAGCACCTCGCCTGGCTGGCCAGGTACTTCGGTCGCCCGGATTATCTACCGCTCACTCCGAGTGACATCAGCATTCTCGATCAGTCGGGCGAGGTCGTCACGAAATTCCCCCGTTCACACCTCTTCCGTGAAGGCGAGCAGGCGACGCGCGCCTTCCTCATCGAAAAGGGCGAGGTTTCTCTGTATCGCGGTTCGGGTGACGATCGGCGTGTAGTTGCGAGAGTTGGTCCGGGAGCCGTCATCGGCGACATTGCCATGTTCTCGGGTGATCCGTACATCTCCAGCGCGCAGGCGAACACCCACGTGACGGCATTTCAATTCGAACGCGAGCGACTGTTGCCAGAACTGGCGCAACACCCGGCAGTGTGCCTGCGTTGGCTGGTGGCCGGACTCCGCCAGCTCGAGCACACACAACGAAGAGTCATCCACCTGTTACACAAGACCGTGCGTTCTCGCGTTGCCGATTTGCTGGCGGAGGAGGCGGATGCCGACATGGAAGTGCGGCTTTCGCAGGCGACCATCGCCACTCTGCTCGGCACCAGCCGCCAATCAGTGAATGAGGCGATCTCCGAGCTGCGAGATCTCGGCATCGTCAAGACGGCATACCGTCGCATCACCGTCATGGACTGTGACGGCCTCCAGGCAATCGCCATCTCGGACATGAGCTGACGCCACCCGCAGCGCCCCGACATCGTGTGGCAGTTAGGGCAGGTCGCCTGCGAACTCGAGCACTCTCACGGACGTGGGAAGTGAAATGCCGTTCTGTGCTCCGACGTAGATCCGCCACACCCCATCGGGAGTTTGCACTGCTGTGCTGTTGAACATGAGCGTGAAGACGTCTCCGACGCTCGACCAGATCGGATCAACTGAAGCTCGCTCCCAGGCAATTCCGTCGGCGCTGGTGGCATAACCCCACTCCCACGTCCGTTCGAGCTGACCTTCATATCGTCTGTCGGAGCCATAGAACATCACGAAGCCGCCATCGACCTCGATCACCGAAGGCTCGTTCACTCGGAAACTGTCCCATGCATCGTCGGCGCCAAGTCCGAGCACTGGATCGCTCACGTGCAACGGAGGCTGAGTGGTCGAGGGGTCATCGTATTTCGTCCACTCCATCCCGTCGTCAGAGGTGGCCATACCGATCTGCCTCGTCGGCTTGGCATCGAGATCGCCCTGGTGAGCGTCGTACCACATGACGTATTGATCGCCGACTACCAGAACATGAGGATTCACGATCGAGAGTTGGTCCCATTCTCCAACTCCACCAGGACTCAGCAGCGGTTCGGAATCGAACGCCCAAGGACCATCCGGGGCCGGGGCCGTCGCCCTGCCGATGACACCGGAGCCGAAGCGTCCCTCGAAACCCGTCGTCGAGAAATAGAGCACCCATGTTCCGTCCGGTTCGACGAGTACCGATCCGGGTATTACTCCGCCGGCTCCTTGCTCGATGAAGGCTGGGGCAGATGCTTCGAACAAGGGCTCGGGATCCTGACGGAAGAAGTCGAGACCGTTCTGCGAGACGGCGTGGCCCACGCCGGGGGTTCCCGTCGAATTCCGGTTCGGCCCGGCGTTGTAGAACATGTGCCATTCACCATCGTGAAGCACAACTGCGCCTGGAGACACAAAGCCGTTCTCCCACGGCTCCACCCCTGTTCCCAGCGCTTCGGTCTCGACGAGTTCGAACAAGTAGTCGGCGGTTTCCGAGGACGTTGTGGTGGAGGTGGTTCCATCGACGATGGTCGTCGTGGCACCGACGAGGCTCGTTGTCACTCCAGATTCGGCTGGCGCGGTCGTCGTTTCGGTCGTTCCGCTGCACGCGGAGATGACCAGAGCGGACGCGCACCACAAGCCGATCGCATTTCTCATTGGACTCTCACCTCAGGCTCAGCGGTTCTTCACAAGGGGCCTGCATGATACGAACTATCAGAGACACAGCGGCCGGGGTGCCCACTCCCCGCCCCGGCCCTTCCTCCCAATCCGACCCACCGCCACTCCCGGTGGGTCGGTCTGCGTCGCAGGTCGCCTGACTTCAATGCTGGGCGAGGTCATCTTCTAGGTGATCTGGGCGAACTGTCGGGAAAGCGCCACCAGGTTTCCCGACGAATCCCAGATCTCGCCGTCTTCCTCGAGCAATCCATCGATCAGGTAGTTCGTCGAGAAACGAGACAACAGCCAGCCAGGTGCCGGACGTGCCCTGAAGTGAACCGTGAGTTCCAAGGTCGGCACCCACGAGAACGGTCTTCGGTTGAACACCGCCGGCGGGAACGCGTCGGCGAAAAGCGCCAGGGAAGTCAACGACGCTTCACGTCCGTCGTTGAAGCGGATCCAGCCGGTGAACGACGGTTCGAGGTCCTCGGGCACCGGATCGCCGGCAGTGAGGTACGACAGTGCAGATCGAGTCCGGTAATCAAAGCGGTTGGCGATCTCGAACGGACCAACTCCGCCTTGGATCGGCGCTATCTCTTCCGGGGCGGCAACGTCTGGCATGCTGCCCACAACATCTGTCGGGCCTTCCGCCGAACCGAGATCACCATATGTCGCCAGAGCCCGTATTCGTTCTTTGTCTCCCTGAAACAGTGAGATGGCTGCGGTCGAATACCTGCGGCCAGTGCGAATCTCTTCGACCGAAATTGTGCAAGCCTCGCCAGAACGCGTTCGTGACAGATAATGAGCTGTCGCCGTGAGTGGATCGGGATGTGACATCTCGTTCGTCGCAGCGTTGAGCATCATTGCCAGCAGATAGCCGCCGTTTGGTGCGCCGGCGATGTCCCAACGGTTGCTGACCGTGCCGGCGTATCGGCCGTCAGAAGTCGGTTTCACCGCAGTGTCTTCGTCGTAGGCGCTCATCGTCGGGGACTGTAGACGCCGATTTCGTGACGTACAGCGGCGAGGTGCTCGGCGACCAAGGAAAAGGCGGATCGAGCCCCGACGCCCGATCCGCCCTGTCATCAGTGCCCACGCCGGCGATCATGTCGCCGACGCCCCCTGAGCCACCCGATGTGTTCCTGGTCTCCCCTTCGGTCGCCCCCTCGCCATAAGATTGCATCACGCTGTTGGTGTGACGTTGGGACGCCGTTGGGAACGTGCCAACGCTTCTAGAGTGCGCGCCGAGCTCGAAAGGACCGATGGACGCGATCACGATTCGGCTCTTGGGACCCACGGTGGTCACGCATGCAGGGCGTGAGGTGGAAATGGGCGCGCCTCGGGAGCGTGCGGTGCTTGCGCTGCTTGCTCTGCGGGCTGGCACCGTCGTGTCTTCTGAGGTCCTCATCGAGCAGCTCTGGATCGATCCTCCCAGTGGGGCGGCTACCACCCTCCGGGGATATGTGGCCGCGATCCGCAAAGCGATCTCGAAGGGCACCGACCTGGATGGTGCCGATGTCGTGGTCACCAAGAAGCCAGGCTATCTACTCGATGTCCCTGCCGAACAGGTGGACGCGCTGGCGTTTGGACTTCTTGCCGACGACGGTCGTGCATCCCTCGCTCGCGGCGAGTACACGGCTGCTCGGAAGCTGCTCACTGAGGCGCTGGAGCTGTGGCGCGGGGACGCTCTGAGCGATTTCGAAGCCGAGGAATTCGCACAAGAAGGTATTCGGAGGTTGTCCAATCGCCGTCTCGATGTGATCGAAGACAAGATCGAAGCCGAGATGGCGCTTGGCGAACCCGAGCCGATCGAGGAACTCAGAGCTCTGGTCGACGATCACCCGTTTCGTGAGCGATTGATCGGTCACCTGATGTTGGCGCTGTATCGAGTTGGTCGCCAGACCGAGGCGTTGCGTACGTATTCGGCGGCGCGGAAGCGGTTTGCCGAGGAACTCGGGCTCGAGCCGACGCCGCGGCTCAGGTCGCTCGAGGAGGCCATCCTGCTGCAGGATCCAACCCTCGATGCAGTAGCCCGGCACCCCACTCGGCGCAGCAATCTGCCTGTGCCCATCAACTCCCTCGTCGGTCGAGAGCGGTTGGCTGCCACGGTCTGTGCCACGGTCGAGGGGTCGAGGCTCGTGACCCTCACCGGGCCCGGCGGCGTCGGCAAGACCAGGCTTGCCCTCGAGGTCGCGGCGCAGACCCAGGACGATTTCGTCGACGGCGTGGTGATGGTCGAACTGGCGGAGCTCCACGACGGCGCGCTCGTACCGGAAGCGATCACATCAGCGCTCGGAATCGCCGAAGCGCCACATGTCAGCGGCGTAGCGGCGGCCATCGCCCATCTTTCGGGGCGGCGGATGCTGCTCCTCGTCGACAACTGCGAGCACGTCTTGGAGGCTGCGGCTCGTTGTCTTGGTCCAATTCTCGAAGCGTGTCCTGATCTCCATGTCGTTGCCACCAGCCGTCACAGCCTGGGTCTACCCGGAGAACGACTCGTCGTCGTCGAGCCTTTGGAGTTTCCGACTGCCGACGCAAGCCACGAGGCGATCGAAGCATCTCCGGCGGTCCAGCTTCTCGTCGATCGCGTTGGACTGGTTCGTCCTGGATTCGCGATCTCCGATCACGATGCGGTGGCGGAGCTCGTGACGATGCTGGACGGGTTGCCCTTGGCGATCGAACTCGCAGCAGCCCAGTTCAAGGCGCTGAGCGCTCGACAGGTGTTGGAACGATTCGCCGACCGGCTCGATATCGCAAGCGACAACCCGTTGGCTCCAGGGCGACACCGGTCGGTTCACGCCGCCGTGTGCTGGAGCTACGAACTCGCCAACGATGCGGAGCGCCACCTCATGGATCACCTGTGGGTCTTCAGGGGCGGCTTCGACCTGGATGCTGCGGTCGCGGTGTCGAGCAGCGAGGATGACCTCGTTGGTACCTTGACGGCGCTTGTCGCCAGCTCCCTCGTGGACGCTGATTTCTCGACAGACCCCCCGCGATATTCGCTGCTACAAACGGTTGCTCAGGTGGTCAGCGAAATGGCGACGCTCGATCTGGCACAGTCATTGCGCGACACTCACCTCACCTTCTTCGCAGACCGAGCGGCGTCGGTGCTCGATCGCGTGAGCGCCGTCGGCCCAGTTGCCGCCGAGATGCTCGAGCCAGACGAGGGCAACGTGCAGGCGGCGATGGCCTGGTCCATGCAAGGTGGTGATCGCGCAACCGGCTTGGCGCTCGGCCTGGCGCTGGTTCCATACTGGGATCAACGGTCGAAGTTGTTGCAGGGCCGCAAGTGGCTTCAACAACTCGCTGCGGATCCGTCGGCTCCTTCGCAGTTGCGTGCTGCTGCATACGTCCAGTCATGCGCGTTCGCTGCTCTGACCGTTCCCGACGGGGGACTTCGGGATGGAGAGATCGCGCTCGAGCTCTACACAGAACTCGGCGACCAGCGAGGACTCGCTGCGACGCACCGAGCAATAGCTGCGCTCTATGTCGCAACTGGCGACAGTGAGCAGGCCCGCGAACATCTAGCGGTCGCGGCCGACCTCGCCGCCGATGTGGACGCGTCTGAAGTCGACATCAGAACGCGCTACCTGGAATCGATCGTCCACCGTCAGGCCGGAGACTACGAATCGTTCGCTGTCTCGATGCGTGACCTGCTCAACTTGGTGCGTGAACATGCCTCGCCGTGGGACGAAGCCTGGATCAATCATCAGCTCGCCGAGGTTGAACGTCGAGACGGCAACCACCAGTTGGCGGACGATCACGCTGCTGCCGCGCTCGAAACGTTCCGTTCTCTCGGCGACACGCGGGGCGAATCGTCTGCCCTCGAGATGCGATCTGCAGTGGCGCTCAGTCGCGGAGATCTTCCGGGAGCCGTCGAATACCTTGCCGACGGCTTGCGGCTCATCGCCCGACGTGGCCATCACCTGGCCTCGATCCACCTCCTCGACCATGCGGCGCAGATCGCCGCCCGGTGCGAGAATTTCGAGCTGGCAGCCGTGCTGCTTGGCGCGACGCAGACCCGTCTCGAAACCGTTGCAGGCGCCTTCCACCCCGAGGAGCTGGTGCAGCGTCAGGGGACCCTCGACACGGTGGCGGCGGCCCTAGGTCCAGAGGTCATGGCCACTCGAATGAACGAAGGAAGATCGCTCAGCTTGGGAGATGCGGCGATCAGAGCGCTGTCGCTCGTTCCCAGCTGATCGCTACTTCTTACCTCGGACTCGTGGGAACTTCTTCGGGGCGTGTGTGTAGCAATACGTCGCACAGTTGTAGCGAGACAGCTTCGTATCGCAGTGGCTGTTGGCACATACCCTTCCCACTCCATATACGTTTGGCGAGCGGAACTTGCCCATCGGCTTGCTCGCACGCATGGTGGTGTCAGTCATCGGCGGCTCCTTCCGTGGATCTCATGAGGTATTCGGACCCGAACCACGATTCGGATTGCGTGATCTTCCGATTACTGTCGATTTCGAAAGCAGCGGTGCGGACAGCGGAAGAGGGGACTGGTTGAACAACGCCACCGACGCATTCCTCGTCTCCCGTCTCGAAGACGGGGATGAGCCTGCCATGGCGGAACTATTCCGGCGACACGGCCAGGTTGTCGAATCGTTCAGTCGTCGGATTCTGCACAATCGGACCCTCGCCGAAGAAGTGACCCAGGATGTGTTCCTGCGGTTGTGGAGTCAACCAACCCGATACGACACCTCGCGAGGGTCGCTGCGGTCGTACTTGCTGACGCAATCCCATGGGCGGTCCATCGATCTACTGCGTTCCGAGAATGCTCGCCGCATGCGTGAGCAGAAGGAAGGCGCTCGCAGTGCGCCTGCCGAGCAGCTGGTCGAGGATCAGGTTGTACAACTGGACGTGAGCGATCGTGTCCGGCAGGCGTTGTCGCGGTTAGACGTCCGGGAGCGAAGAGTTCTCGAACTGGCGTACCTCGGGGGACTCTCGTACCGCGAGACGGCGAAGCAGCTTGGTTTGCCGGAAGGAACCGTCAAGAGCCAGATCCGCGCGGGCATGCGGAGAATGCGGGACTTGCTCGCAGAATCGATGAACGAACCGACATCTGGCAGCGACGGGCTTGAATGACAGACATGAACGTACAGATCGCCGCACAACAGCTTGCCCGCATGCGAGGCATGGTCGGGTTGTATCACAAGCAATTCTTCAGCGACGTCAGATTCACCACCGTCGTGGTTCTGGTTCTCGGCGGTTTTGGGTTCTGGGGTGTCGAGGAGCTGTTCCTCGTCGTCCCGTTCATTGCGTTGATGGGCGCGTGTCAGACGGCATTCGACGCGTCGTATCTGATCTTCGCTCGGCAATATGCGGCATCTCTCGAGACCTACATCAACGATCAGCTGGGAGATGAGGTGTTGGTGGCCTCACGGCTCGAATCGGCGTACCTGTTTCCGCTCGACGTGCCCAAGGTCGTGACCCTTGCCGCCCCGCCCCACTTCACATGGTTCGGTTTCATGACGGCGTTCTACACCCTGATTGGGGTGGGAGCTTTCGTGGTCGGGCTGATATTGGGTCTCCCAGTCGCGTCAGACGCCGGTGATGTCTGGCTCGTGAGCTATCTCGGTGTCCTTGCGGGCCTGACCGTTGTGGCGCTGGCGGTGGGGTGGTGGTGGTTCCCTGCAGGAAACGGCGAGCGCCGCTTGCGAGAGATTCTCGATTCGGCGTTCTAGGAGAAGCCACGGGTGGCGTGAGTGCTGATCGAGTTTGGTCGACTCGCCTCCAAACGCGCAGAAGGCGGCACCTTGTGTGCCGCCCTCCGTTTGTTCCGTCCGTTTGCCCTAGAACTCGCAGGTGACTCCGTTGTTCGCTGCGGTGACTTCGAGGCCGTTGCAGTAGCCCGTTGCCGTCAACGTGAACTGCCAGCTGTCGAACTCACGACAAATCGTCACTCGGGTTGCAGATGTGCCAGGTGTCAGCAGGTCGACGTCCCGCTCGTAGGAGCGGACTCCATTGAGCAAGAGGACGATATCGGTGAGATCGCACGTTCCCTTGTTGGTAACGGTTGCGTAGACGGTGTGACCGTCGTCGTTCTCCACGCACTCGATATCGAGTTTCATCGTGCACAAGCACGAGGGTGAAGCCGCAAGTGCCTTAGACATCCCGATCGACTGAATTGCGGGCGTTGCCCACAACAAGGCTCCGCTGACCGCAGCGCCTCGTTTCAATGCTTGGCGTCTTGTCAGTTCCTGGCCCATCGTCTCGCTCCTCCACCACGGGAATACCACTTTCGGTAGTACAAGTGTACGGCGAGCGTTCACTCGAGTACATACGAAAATCGTCGTATATCCGACTCGTGGGGGTCGGCGGATGTGGTGCGGTCCGGTACAGCTAGCCTCCCGCACCGTTCCCTACTCCCAACAGGAGCACCTCGTGGCCCTACAGGCTGGCATCGTCGGACTACCAAACGTCGGAAAGAGCACATTGTTCAACGCGCTCACCAAGTCGAACGTCGACAGCGCGAACTATCCGTTCTGCACGATCGAACCGAACGTTGGCGTCGTGCCTGTGGCAGATCCGCGTCTCGAGCAACTCAACTCGGTGATTGCGACGAAGGAGGTCCTTCCGACCGTCGTAGAGATCGTCGACATCGCAGGACTGGTGAAGGGTGCGTCGTCCGGCGAGGGACTCGGCAACAAGTTTCTCGGTCACATTCGCAGCGTCGATGCGGTCGTTCACGTGGTCAGATGTTTCGAAGATGCCGACGTCACTCACGTCGATGGCGACATCGATCCGATCCGCGACGTGGAGACCATCGACCTCGAATTGGCGCTGGCTGACCTCGAAGTGGTGCAGCGTCGGGTCGACAGAATGGAAAAGATTGCTCGGAGTGGCGACAAGCCGGCGCAGGTTGAAGCCGAGCTGTTTCGACGGGTGGCCGAGAGGCTGGAGACCGGTAAGCCGGTCCGGAGCGCAACGTGGACCAAGGACGAACGGCAGCTGATCAAAGAAGCGCAGCTGCTCACCGCAAAGCCGGTGCTCTACGTGTGCAACGTCGACGAGGCAGGGATCACCGACAACGACATGGTCACCGTGATTCGCGAGCGTGCCGAGGAAGAGGGTTCTGCGGTGATCGTGGTGTGTGCGGCGGCCGAAGCCGAAATCGCCCAACTTGATCCGGACGACCAGGCTGACTTCTTGAGCGATCTCGGCCTCGACGAGCCGGGACTTGCCAAGCTCGCACGCGAGACCTACGGACTCCTCGGTTTGCGGACCTTCTTCACTGCGGGTCCCAAAGAGATACGGGCATGGACGGTGAGAGAGGGAGCCACGGCTCCCCAGGCCGCGGGAGTGATCCACACGGATTTCGAAAAAGGCTTCATCCGCGTTGAGGTCTACCGCATCGACGACTTGGTCGCTCTCGGATCTGAAGCGGCGTTGAAGGCGGCGGGGAAGATGCGCGTGGAGGGGAAGGAGTACGTCGTTCAGGACGGCGACGTGATGTTCTTCCGTTTCAACGTCTGACGATCACAAACTGGCGGCGAGCGCAACAACTGCTTCGTCGGCGTCGACCAGCACCGGGCTGCCGTGGCCGAAGTAGACCCGCTCGAACGTGAGCTGTGCAAGCTTGCGGATGCTCGCATCAGCACTGACGATGTCCGGCGTGAACTGAGGGTTGGCGCCGCTGACCGTGCCTGGTTCACCGTTGAGGGCATCTCCACCGTTGAGAGCGTCTCCCGCAATGAGCGTGCCTCCGATCGGGTCGTACACCGCGATGTGTCCGGGCGTGTGCCCTGGCGTCGCGATGATGTCGAGATCGAAGACCCGATCACCGTCGTTGAGCGAAGTGAGTGGTCGTGGGGACGTGATCTGCTCGGCGTCTCCTGTGCCTGCGTATCCGGTGGCTTGCGCCGCCGCCGCCATCACGTCACCGAGACTCCCCACGTGATCACCGTGGAGATGGGTGAGGATGACATGGCCGACGTTGTCCCAACCGAGACCGAGGGACGCCAGTCCGGACTCGATCTGCGTTGCACTTCCGGAAACTCCGGTGTCGACGATTGCGGCTTCGCCGTCCCTTGCCAAGATGTAGGCAGACACGAATCCGAGATCGACTCGTGCCACGGCTGCGCTGCCTTCGGGTGCTTCCGTTGTGGTGGTCGGGGCACTCGTGGTCGTCACGCCGGCCGCCGTGGTTGAAGTCGGAGCGACGGTGGTTGCGGGCGCCGAAGTCGTTGTCGAGGTCGACGTCTCGGTCGAGCAGGCTGCCGGGATGACGGCCAACGCTGCAATGGCGGTGGTGCCTTTGGTGAAGCGGGCGATGAAGAGCCGACGGTTCATTCGATGGAGCATGCGCACCTCCTCGGGTCCGCACAAGGTAGCGGTGTGGCTCGACTACCTACGCCGGAACGATGTCACCCAGCAGGCGCGTCGCGTGACCGCCGAAGTCGAAGTCGTCCTCGAGAAGCCACATGAACGCGAGGCCATTGAGCGCAGCCACCAGCATCTCTGCCCGCGCATGAATCTCCGTTCCGGACACCGAGTTCTGGGCTCGCGCCAACGCCTCGGCGAATCGATCGACGCGGGCGCGGTGATGAGCCAGAACCCGATGGCGGATCGTTTCGTCGTTGACGCTGCTTGCCGCAACGATCTGGACGTAGGTCTTGGCGATCTCCGGAGTGTCTTCGACGAAGGCGATGTACGCACTCACCAACTCGCCGATCGTGTCCTTTCCCTCGTGCAGAGGGTCTGGGTCGATGCCGGTGATGGCTTCTCGGACGACCGTGAGAACTGCTTGCTCTTTCGAGTCGAACAAGTTGTAGAAACTGCCGGACTTGATCTCGGCCTGGTCGCAGATGCCCTTGACGGTCACTGAGTCGAGTCCGACCTCTCCCAGCAGAGTCCGCACCGCATCGAGAATGCGCTCTCGCGTCTTGATTCCTGCTTGATATCTGGCCACATGTCCTCCGGTCTGCCTGCACAGTACCGAGTCTGCTCAGAGGAGTGGATGAATTTTGACCAATTGGCCAATTTTGCATGTATACTCAAAATCAGAACTCATCGTGCCGATAGTGCTTGTAGATGCTGGGGGCATCCACAGGTCGAGGCAAAGGAAGTGAACATGTCGCACTACAAGAGCAACTTGCGAGACTTGCGTTTCAACCTCTTCGAGACGCTGCGTATCCAGGACTATCTGGGCACCGAGGCGTTCCCGAGCATGGACGCGGACGTCGCCGATGACGTTCTCGTGGAAGTCGAGCGTCTCGCCAGCGACGAGTTCGCCGCGAGCTTCACAGATGCAGATCGCAATCCGCCGACTCTTGAGGACGGTGTGGTGACGTTGCCAGACTCACTCAAGAAGTCGCTCCATGCGTACTTCGACGGCGGATGGCAAAACCTCGGCATTCCCACGAAGTTCGGTGGCTTCGGTTCACCCGACGCCCTGCGTTGGGCCGCGCAGGAAATGCTGGTGGGCGCCAATCCAGCTGCGTACTTCTACGCCAGCGGCACGCTCATGGCCGTTGTTCTCGGCGAGACCGGTACTCCAGAGCAGGTGGAACGGTTCGTGAAGCCGATGCTGGACAACAACTGGGGCGGCACCATGGTGCTCACCGAGCCGGACGCGGGTTCGGACGTCGGATCCGGCACGTCGAAAGCAGTACATATCGAGGGCGACACCTATCACCTCGAGGGCGTGAAGCGATTCATCACGTCCGGAGAACACGATTTTGCGGAGAACATCATCCATCTCGTGCTCGCACGCCGTGAAGGCGGCGAGCCGGGGACCAAAGGATTGTCGATGTTCATCGTGCCGAAGTTCCTCGTCAACGACGACGGCTCGCTCGGAGAACGAAACGGGATCGTTGCCACCAATCTCGAAAAGAAGATGGGTATCAAGGCTTCGACCACGTGTGAGCTCACCATGGGAATGGACGAGCCGTGCGTCGGCTACTTGGTCGGAGGAGTGCATCAGGGAATTCGGCAGATGTTCCACATCATTGAAGACGCCCGCCTGCTAATCGGCACGAAGTCGGCGGCGACGCTCTCGACGGGCTATCTCAACGCACTCGAATACGCCAACGAGCGGATTCAGTCAGCGGACATGACCGAGATGGCCGACAAGACGGCGCCGCGGGTCCCGATCATCGATCATCCCAACGTCCGCCGACTCCTCATGACGTTGAAGGCCTATTCCGAGGGATTACGGGCCATGTTCCTGTATACGGCCTGGACCAACGATCAGGCGAAGCTGGCCGAAGGTGATGACGCGACAGATTGGGAGCGCCGTAGCGATCTCCTGTTGCCCCTGCTCAAGGGCTACGCCTCGGAGGTCGCGTACGACCAGCTCGGTCAGGCCCTCCAGGTCTTCGGTGGATCCGGCTTTACGCAGGACTATCCGCTCGAGCAATACATCCGCGATGTGAAGATCGACTCGCTGTACGAAGGTACGACGGGGATTCAGTCGCTCGACTTGTTCTTCCGCAAGATCGCGAAGGACAGGGGCGCAACGCTGACGTCGCTGGCAGGCGAGATTCTCGAGACCGTCAAGGGCGGCGGCGAAGACGATCCATTCACTGACGAACGCGCCGCCCTCGGACGTGCCCTCGAGCACGTGCAGGCACAGCTCGGTTCGATGGTCGGAAACCTGATGAACGCACAGGAGAATCCCCCAGAGGTCTACAAGGTCGGTCTGCACACCGTGGGACTGCTCGAAAGCCTCGCCGAAGTGGTCATCGCGTGGCTCTTGATCACGCATGCCGAGACGGCCCATCGTTCGCTCGATTCCGCGGATGGAGGTGACCTTCCGTTCTATGAGGGAAAGATCGCTGCCGCACGCTGGTTCACGAAGACGGTCCTTCCCGAGATCGCCATGCGTCGAACGCTCGCAGAGGCCGAGGACGGATCACTGATGCAGGTCCCTAAAGAAGCGTTCTGAGACACCGATCACAACCTTTACAGCACTTGGGGGCCTCTGATACTCTCAGCGTTCGCGGTGTTGTCGGGTCCGATGGACGTTCGACGCCCGAATCAATCTTTTTGGTGTGACCACACCAACGCGTAGTCCCCATCGGGTGGGGCAAAGGGGAGACAAAGTGAGCGAAATAGCGCAGGCAGTCCGCGACCAACTCAGGGCCGAGTTTCTGGCCGACCGACCAGACATGGAGTTGGCAGACGATCTCGACCTCATCGAGGCTCAAATCATCGACTCGCTTGGCATCTTCATCATGGTCGCTTTCCTCGAGACCCGATTCGGAGTTTCGATCGAAGGTGACGACATCAATCCGCAGAACTTCGAGACGGTGCCAGCGATGACGAGCCTCGTCGAGCGTGCTCAGGCGGCCTCATGACCTCCAAACTTGGAGGCAATTCGGAATTGAGGGTTGCGTGTCTCGGCGGGTCCGACCTCCCGACCGTGATCGAGGAGCGCTTCCCGAAGTTGGTCGCGGAAGAGTTCCCTGACGTCACGGTGGTCATGGTCGGCGCACCTGTCGAGTCGTCTCGCCGGCTGCTCGAGATGGTCCGTTCCGAGGATGCGGTTTTCCAGCCGGCACCAGACATCGTCGTCCTCTCAGTCCAGCCAGACGTTGTGTCCGAACTGGATCCCGCCGAGTTCCGCACGAACATGCTCGAGGTCATTGGCACGATCAAAGCGCGGTACGACGCGAGAATCATGGCGTTCAACGCATCCACCTTCGATCCCGAAGATACGACGACCACGTTTTTCAAGATCGACAGCCCCTACCCGTTGCGCATCCACGAACTCGACCTCGAGATCATGCGACTGTCGATCGACGAAGGCATTTCGATAATCGATGTCGATCGACTCATGGCAGAATTGGGTGCAGGAAAGCACGTGCCAAAGGTGATGGAGCTGTCGCCAAGGGCCCAAGACGTGGTTGCCGAAGAGTTCATGCGGGTCGTCAAGGACTACGGCTTCTTCGAGAATCGCCCCCTCTTGGCACAAATCGGGAAGAAGGCGTCGTAGATGTTGCTCAATCTCGAAATGCCGTTCGTGAATCCGATAATCGAAGGCGGCGTTGTCGACGCCTGGCATGTCAGTCCTGGAGACTCGGTGTCGTTCGGTGATCCGATCTGCGATGTGCGCATCGAAGAGGCGCTCGGCATCAAGCGAAAGATCATGGCCTACCAGATGCTCCCCGGTCGCAAGAAGGGCGGAGAACGCAAGGCCACCAAGCCGGTCAATGCACTGGTGAATGTGAAGGCGTCAGATGGCGGCATACTGCGTCGCATCGACGTTGCAGTCGGCGAAGCGGTGACCGTTGGGGACGTCATGGGCGTTTTCAGTACAGAAGAAGATGAATCGCTCGAGAGCGATGACGCCACCGCTGCATTTCGCGCGGTTGCCAACATCGCTGAGTCGAGCGAGGGGGAGATGGGATGAATCCTGCGATAAAAAGGGTGGCGCGGGTCGGTCGCCGCGCCCTTGCCAAAGTTGCCGGAAAAGAGAATCCGGTCGAGCGCTATTTCATGGACCGGTCGAGCAAGATTCGTGGTCGCCAGATCACGGAGCAGGGCGACACCTGGATTCAGCACACCGGTCGGACGTCCATCGTTGTCAAGAACAAGGACAATCCCGAGCCTCGGCGCGGGATCTACCTGCAGGGTGCTTGCGATCTCTCATCGATCTTCGTGCTTGCTCCGATGTTCCGCGAAGACGTGAAGGGCACAGTCGCCGTCTACCGACACGGCATCGGCATCGCCGACGGTCGCAGCGACGTGCTCGTTCAGTCGATGAAGAACCTTCCTCTCGACGATCTACGTGAAACCATCGAGCTCTTCGAGTTGGGCGACGACTACTTCCGTCCAACGACTTTCGAGCCGACCTTTCAGATCGCCGGCGCTCCAGAATTCGGCGTGTTCCCGAAAGACGTCGTCGTGTTCTCGCTTGGCGGCGAGCTCGTCAGGAGTCTGTACCAGCATCGCGAGAAGGGTTTCATCGTCGATCCAGGTGGGCTGTGGCTGAACCAGGATCTGAATACCGTGGTGAAGGATCTGGACAAAGTGAAGTGGTTCCACAAGAACTTCCGCAAGATCGGCCGGATCGATCTGGAGGACTACCTCAGGAACTTCGAAACCATCGTCACCGCGATCCGGGAACGGGCCGGCGCCGAGGTCGTGGTGTACAACTCCCTGGTCGTCGAGCCGAACGATCCGACCCACAATTACCAACTCATCGAGCACTCGACAGCGTTCCGTCGTCGCGAGTTCAACATGGGTCTCGCAGACCTGTCACGCAAGCTGGGCTTCTACGTCGTCGACGTCGACCGCACGCTGAAGCGCGAAGGCGTGTCGGAGCAGGTCGACTTCGCTCACTATCCGGAAGAGAAGACCCGACCCGTAGCGGTCGAGGCACTTCGCATCTTCAAGGAACTCGAAGTCATCTAGGCGATCGCGCTCATCGAGCGTGCTTGATCGAACCGTATGGGTGCATGGAAGCACGCTCGACTGCCGCCCCGCTCTCCGTGGGTCTTGACACACTTCGATTTCGCTGGCATTCTCACATTTACGTTCATCGATATGACAACTGGAAACTCCAGCTGTCCTGATCGGGAGTCATGATGTCGAATCCCACCGTTGTCATCGGAGCCGGACCAATCGGTCTCGCCGCTGCCTCGCACCTACTCGAGCGCGGGATCGATACGGTCGTGCTCGAAGCAGGTCCCAGCGCGGCCACTTCGATTCGCGAATGGTCACACGTGCAGCTGTTCTCCAACTGGCGATCAGTTGTCGACGGCGCCTCCGTTCGGCGCCTCGAGGCAACCGGCTGGACCTCACCTGACTTGTCGGGCTTTCCAACTGGCGGCGAGCTCATCTCCGAATATCTCGAGCCGCTGGCAGCGACCCTGTCCGACGAGATCTGGTTCGGTCATCGCGTCACGGCAATCTCGCGAGACGGGCTGGACAAAGTGGTGACTCGTGGCCGGGAGTCGGTTCCGTTCCTCTTGAGGATCGACACGCCGACCGGACCTCGAGAGCTCAAGGCTGACCGCGTCATCGACGCATCCGGCACATGGAGCAGTCCGAACCCAATGGGCTCCTCGGGCCTGCCAGCCCATGGAGAAGCCGAACTCTCAGAACACATCGCGTACGGTATGCCTGACGTCCTGGGACGCTTCCGGTCCCGATACAGCAATCGGCGGGTGCTCGTCGTCGGAGCCGGCCATTCAGCCGCCGGTGTTCTCCTCGATCTCGCCGAGCTCACGGCCGACGCTCCCGAGACGGCAGCCACCTGGGCCATCAGACGACCCGACGCAAGCAAGGTCTACGGCGGTCTGGCTGACGACGAGCTGGAAGAGCGCGGCAAGATCGGCGCCGAGCTCGAAGCGAGAGTTTCTGCAGGAACGGTTCAGCTGATCACCGGATTCAGGGTCTCAGATCTGAAGGATACGTCTGACGGGATCGAGGTCACAGGCGTCGGACCCGACGGAACGTCGACCGAAACGGTGGTGGTTGACGAGATCATCGCCGCGACCGGTCAGCGGCCAGATGCTCGATTCACTCGAGAGCTGCGGCTGGATGTCGATCCATGGCTCGAAGCTCCCAGAGCCCTGGCGCCGTTGATCGACCCGAACGAACACTCTTGCGGCACTGTGCCACCTCACGGCGTCGACGAGCTCTCTCATCCGGAACCAGGCTTCTACACGGTCGGTATCAAGAGCTACGGGCGGGCACCGACCTTTCTGCTTGCCACCGGCTACGAGCAGGTTCGATCGGTCGCCGCAGCCATTGCCGGTGATTGGGAGTCGGCGCGCAACGTCGAGCTGTGCCTACCCGAAACCGGCGCCTGCGGTGTCGCCGACCCGCTCACCGAAGAGAGTGCGTGCTGCTGACGGGCGGTAGCGGTTCGAGCCGCTACAGGCCGAGGAACCTCGCGACCATGTTCTTCTGGATCTGGCTCGTTCCCGAATAGATGCGGCCGGCGAGAGCGTCGCGGAGATCGCGCTCGACCTCGCTCTCCGTCATGTAGCCGTAGCCGCCATGGATCTGAATCGAGTCGAGGCTCGTCTGGACCCACGCCTCGGCGATCGTCACGTTGACCATTGCCGACTGGAGTTTGGTGTCCTTGCCGTGCTCTTTCATCCACGCCAACTGATACATCAGTAAACGGGCGGACTCGAGGCGGATCTTCATGTCCACGATCATGTGCGAGATCGATTGATACTTGCCGATGGGCTGGCCGTACTGCTCCCTGGTCTTGGCGTAGTCCACCGCGGTTTCGAGCTGTCGCTGCATCGTGCCGACGGCGTGCGCCAGGATGCAGCCCCGCTCCCAGTCCATCGAGTGGGTGAACACCATCATTCCCATGCCGGGCTTCGCCAAGATCGCATCTTCCGGCAGCAGCGCATCGTCGAATGTGAGCTCGCTCATGGTCGAGGTGCGAAGGCCCATCTTCTTGAAGTTGGCGCCGATCTCAACCCCAGGAGTGTCGCGATCGACGATGAACGTGGAAATGCCTGCCCATCCCTTTGCCTTGTCCGTGAGTGCGAACACGACAAAGACGTCGGCCACTGGCGCATTCGAGATGAAGGTCTTGTTGCCGCGCAGCACCCAGCCGTCATCAGTCTTTGTGGCGGTGGTCGCCATCTGACCGAAGGCGTCGGATCCTGAACCGGGTTCGGTCATGCCCTGAACGCCGATCAGTGAACCGTCGACCATGCCAGGCAAATACTTCTGCTTCTGTGCCTCGGTGCCGAACCGCTCGATCGGACTGATCGCCGACCACATGTGCGCGCCGATCGAAAAGAGCAGGCCGTTGTCGCGGCAACCGTACCCGAGGCCTTCCATGGCCAGGTACGTCGTGGGGACGTCGGCTCCCTGCCCGCCGTACTCCTCTGGTACCTGAAGGCCAAGAATTCCGAGCTCGGCGCACTTGTTCCACGCCGCCCGGTCGAACTCTGATTCGAGATCGCGTCGAATCAGGTCGTTGTTCAATTCTTGTTTGGAAAACTCCACGACGGTGTCGTAGAAGTCCTGCTGTTCCTGGCTCCAAGAGAAGTCCATGCCTTGATCCCCCAGTCAGAGAAGTTGCTCGAAGGAGTCGTACCATACGAGGCGAGGTTTGCTTATGCGCTATCGGCTCGTAGCTCCTCGCATTGAGGCGTTCGTGCGACCGCCGATGCAACCACCCACCGTGTTGCAGGACTAGCGCTGACAGCCAACCGAGCTGCTATCACGAGATTCTTGCGGTAGTTGGCTGACACGGAGAGTAGCAATCAGCGCGACACTGTAAAAATACCGACTGTTCAAACTGATAAATGCGTGTAAACTCATCCTTCTATTGGGAGAACTCGCCTGCCGGGGCTTATGGCAGTCGCGAGGAACACGGGGACACAAGAACCTTCAGGGGGTTTCAGTCATGGTGGGAAGGTCTATTCGTTTTGTGCGTGAAAGCGCGCTCCAAGCATCCTTGGCGATGTTTTTGGTATTGACGGTGCTCGTGGCAGCGCCGGGCACTGCGGAGGCTGTCGACGCCGCGTACGTTGACGTGACGAGTGCCGTTGGCATCTCGTTCACTCACTCGCCTGGCGATCTTTGCGTTCCGCCAATCGGTGCGGGAAGTGCATGGGCCGACGCGGATGGCGACGGTGACGTCGACCTCTTCATCACCCAACGCGACAACACGTTGCCGAACAAGCTGTATCAAAACGTGGGTGACACGGTTGGTACACCCGACGGTCTCCCAGACTTCGTCGACATCGCTGCAGCAGCCGGCGTGGCGGACACCGCCAGCTACGGGCTCAGCGCAGTCTTCATCGACTACGACAATGACGGCGACCAAGACCTCTACGTCACCAACCACCCTGGTGAAGGCGTATCGGGCGGCAACAACAAGCTGTTCGAAAACACCGGCAACAACGGTGACTCGATTCCTGACTTCGTCGACGTGACGGCCACTGCCGGTCTCGCCGACGGTGGACGTGCGATCACGTCCGGTTGGGCCGACTTCAACAACGACGGGTTCCTCGACGTGTACCTGGCCAAGCACCGCAAGTGCGGCACTGCAAACGTGGACTCCCAAGACCATCTCTACATGAGCAACGGCGACGGCACGTTCAGTGACGTGACCGGCTTGCTGTGCCCTGGCGGCGTCGCACCCTGTAGCGATGTCCTCGGCCTCGGATTCTCCCCGGGCTGGTTCGACTACGACAACGACGGAGATCAGGACCTCTACGTCGCCAACGACAACATCGGCGGATCCAACCAGAACAACAAACTCTGGCGGAACGATGGTTCCGATGGCGTCGGCGGTTGGATCTTCACATACGTCGGTGCAACCTCCGGCAGCGACACCCAGGCAAATGCCATGGGTCTCGGAATCGGTGACTACGACAACGACGGCGACTTCGACATGGCCTTCAGCGATGTTGGACCTGCCAACCTCCTGAACAACAACGGTGACGGAACGTTCTCAGACGTATCGCTGCTCAACAACTTCGACACGATGACCGATTCGGTGACGTGGGCGACCGCGTTCCTCGATGCCGACAACGATGCCGACCTCGACATGTTCCTGGCAGCAGGGCAGATCGGCACCGTCGGCCTACCGAACATCTACTTGACCAACAATGGCGACGGAACGTTCACCGACACGTCGGCTGCAAGCGGCTTGGACGATGGTGACTCGGGACTGGCGGCCTCCATGGTCGACTTCGACAACGATGGATTCGTCGATCTGTTGATCAACAACTACTCAGGCCCGACCGTCTTCATGCGCAACAACGGCACTGCCGCCGGCAACACCAACAACTGGTTGACCGTGACGGTTGAAGGCACCGAGTCCAACCGTGACGGCATCGGTACTCGCATCGAGTACGCAACAACTGGCGGAACGCAGATCCGCGAGATCTCGACTGGAGCGACTCATGGTGGCGGTGACTTCCGAGCCGCATACTTCGGCGCAGGAGCAGACACGACCGGAACGCTGACGGTCAAGTGGCCCAACGGGCAGACCGAAGTGATCAGCAGCGTGGCCACCGGTCAGGCGATCCATCTGGTCGAGCCTGCAACCGGCCCGGTCTTCAGTGAGGTCAGCGCGGCTGTTGGCATCAACTTCACGCACAGCATCGGCGCTGCATGTGCTCCACCGATCGGTTCAGGCTCCGCGTGGGCCGATGCCGACGGCGACGGAGACGCAGACTTGTTCATCACGCAGCGTGACGACACGATGCCGAACCACTTCTACCTGAACATGGGCGACACCTCTGGTGACGGCCTCCCCGACTTCGTCGAGGTGGCAGCTGCCGCGGGCGTCGACCACCCGACGGGTGTTGGCCTCGGTTCAGTGTTCGTGGACATCGACAACGACGGCGACCAGGACCTGTTCGTCTCGAACCTCGACGACAACAAGCTGTACCGCAACGACGGTGACATCATCGGAGCGGACGGCGTTCCCGACTTCACCGACATCTCGGCTGCGGCAGGCATTGTCGACTTCGGTCGAGCCATCACGCCATCGTTCGGCGACTACGACAACGACGGATTCCTCGACATCTACCTGCCCAAGCACATTCGATGTGCCGGCGAAGGAAGCGAGGACGCAGAAGATCGTTTGCTCCACAACAACGGAGACAACACGTTCACCGACGTGACCGGATACCTGTGTGGAGGCCTTTCCTCTTGCGCAGACACCGAGGGTCTTGGATTCAGCGCAGGCTGGTTCGACTACGACAACGACGGCGACCAAGACCTGTACCTGATCAACGACAACATCGGCGGCGTGCACCAGGTCAACCGACTCTGGCGCAATGACGGCTCAGATGGCGTCGGTGGATGGCTCTTCACAGAGGTGTCCGCTGCTGCCAACGCCGACACCAACGTCAACGGCATGGGTCTCGGAATCGGCGACTACGACAACGACGGCGACTTCGACGTCGCCTTCTCGAACGGTGCTCCAGGCAAGTTGCTCAGCAACGACGGCGACGGCACGTTCACCGATGTCTCCGGTATCGGTGGAATCGTGGCGTTGACCACAGACAGGGTCACCTGGGGAACCGTGTTCTTCGATTACGACAACGACGGATGGCAGGACCTCTACTTCGTGTCCGGCAACATCTCGACCGGCGGACAGCCGAACGCGATGGGACGGAACAACGGAGCAGGCTCCTTCGTCGACGTCTCGGTAGAAACCGGTCTCGATGACGACAACGTCGCTCGTGGAGTGACCACGGTGGACTTCGACGGCGACGGCCTCATGGACGTCTTCGTGCCGAACTACGGCGGTCCTGCCCACCTGTTCCGCAACGACGGAGCAGACCAGGGCAACACGAACAACTCGCTCGTGGTGACGGTCGAGGGTACGGAATCGAACAGGGACGGCATCGGCACCGTGCTCGAGCTCACCGCCGGCGGTGAGACGCAACGGCAGCTCATCAACTCAGGTCCGTCACACGGTGGCGGCGACGAGAAGATCGCGCTCTTCGGTCTCGGAAGCGAAACCGCAGGCACGCTGACGGCATACTGGCCCAATGGTCAGGTGACCAACGCCGGATCCGTTTCGGCCGGCTCGATCCATCTGGTGGAGCCCGCAACGGGTCCTGTCGGATCAGTC
>JABDJC010000187.1 GCA_013003395.1 Acidimicrobiia bacterium | reverse complement strand
GCGTCGTGCTGGCCGATGATCCGCTCGTGGAGCGCCGTCTCCATGTTGAGGAGCTTGGTGGTCTCCTCTTCGGTGAGACGATGCACCGGTATGCCAGTCCACTGCGCCAACACTTCTGCAATGTGCTCCTCGTCGATCACGCGGCGCAGATCGGTGTCAGGGATGAGTTCCTTGGCCTTGTCTGAGCGCTCGGTGACGAGGTTTCGCTCGGAGTCCCGCAGTTGGGCAGCCCGCTCGTACTGCTGGGCTTGCACGGCTTCGCGCTTGTCGCCGCGCACCTTTTCGAGGCGGTCGTCGATGTCGCGGATCTCGCCTGGCATCTCAGGACGCTTGAGGCGCATCCGGCTGCCGGCTTCGTCGATCAGGTCGATGGCCTTGTCCGGAAGGAATCGATCGGCGATGTACCGATCCGCCAAGTTGGCCGCGTTGACCAGCGCCTGCTGAGTGAACGTCACCTTGTGGTGATCTTCGTAGCTCTCGCGAAGTCCTTCGAGAATCTTGATGGTGTCGGCGACAGATGGCTCGTCGACTTGGATCGGCTGGAACCGTCGCTCGAGTGCCGAGTCCTTCTCGAGGTACTTGCGGTATTCCTCGAGGGTGGTGGCACCGATCGTCTGCAGCTCACCGCGAGCCAACATCGGCTTGAGGATCGATGCAGCATCGATTGCGCCTTCGGCGGCACCAGCGCCGACCAACGTGTGGATCTCGTCGATGAAAAGAATGATGTCTCCTCGGGTGCGAATCTCTTTCAGCACCTTCTTCAGACGTTCTTCGAAGTCGCCTCGGTAGCGAGAACCCGCCACGAGTGATCCGAGATCCAGCGTGTACAGATGTTTGCCTGTCAGCGTCTCCGGGACTTCGTTGCTGGTGATCTTCTGGGCGAGACCTTCGACGATCGCGGTCTTTCCGACGCCAGGCTCGCCGATGAGCACAGGGTTGTTCTTGGTACGCCGTGACAGCACCTGCATCACGCGCTCGACCTCTTTGAAGCGCCCGATGACTGGATCGAGCTTGTTTTCGCGAGCGAGCTGAGTCAGGTTGCGCCCGAATTGATCGAGCACCGTGGAACCCGACGAGCTCGGACGTGAGCCGGCCGCTTCGCCACGGCCCGATGCGGCCGAAGACGACGTGCCACCTCCTGCCGACTCTTCACCCTGCACGCCAGACAGCAACTGAATGACCGTCTGGCGAACCTTGTGGAGCTCCGCTCCAAGGGCTTGGAGAACCTGGGCGGCGACGCCTTCACCCTCTCGGATGAGACCGAGGAGGATGTGCTCGGTGCCGATGTAGTTGTGGCCGAGTTGCAGCGCTTCGCGCAGCGACAGCTCCAGGACCTTCTTGGCGCGGGGCGTGAATGGGATGTGGCCACTTGGGGCTTGCGAGCCCTGACCGATTATCTCAACGACCTGCTGACGCACTGACTCGAGGCTGATACCCAAGCTCTCGAGCGCACGGGCCGCGACGCCCTCACCCTCGTGGATGAGACCGAGCAGAATGTGCTCCGTGCCGATGTAGTTGTGGTTGAGGAGTCGAGCCTCTTCTTGGGCGAGCACGACTACTCGTCTGGCCCTATCGGTGAACCGCTCAAACATGTGCCACCTTCAAAATCACGAACGGCGCCTTGGTCCGTTACCTCAGGCGCCTCGCCGAGTATAGCCCCAGTGGCTTGCTAGTCCTGTTTGGGTCGGCAGCGCCTGTTCAAGGAATTTCGGCTCCCTTGCTCTTCTCCTTGAGCAACAACGTCGGGCTCGGGAAACTTCCTGATCTGGCACCATACGTACCCCTCTAAGATCGAGTGATCCCCCTACAGGAGTCCAGCGTGGAAGGCCCGATCCGACAACAACTCGTCCCGATTCCATCCGTGTGGCAGCGCATGGACAGGGTCGAGGAGCGTCTGATGGAAGTCACGGTGGCCGAGACCCCCTTCCTTACGGAGATCGCCCAACATCTGTTGAAGGCCGGAGGCAAACGCTTTCGACCGTTGCTGTCACAAGTTGCCGGCGAGTTCGGAACGCTCGAGGAACCAACCATCGAAGCCGGGGTGTCCGTTGAACTCGTTCACGCAGGCTCGCTCTATCACGATGACGTGATTGACGAGGCAAAGTCTCGTCACGGCGAGACATCGGCGAACCTCAACTGGTCGAACACCGTTGCCATCCTCGCCGGGGATTTCCTACTGGCCAAGGCCTCGGAGGTCGCGGCTCCCCTCGGCGAAGAGGCCGTGGCGCTCATCGCCAGAACCTACGCCACCCTCTGCGAAGGGCAGGTTCTCGAGCTGACCCTCGAAAACGACCTCGAACACGGACCGGATGAGTATTTCCGAGTCATCGGTGGCAAGACGGCGAGCCTCATCAGAACTTCGGCCCGTCTCGGCGCAATGGCGTCGGGAGCCGATCAGGAGACCATCGAGCACCTCAGCGAATGGGCATGGGAACTCGGTGTCGTCTTCCAGATGACCGACGATGTCCTCGACCTGATCGCAAGCGAAGAGTTCCTCGGCAAGCCGGCCGGATCCGACATCGGAGAGGGCGTTTTCACCCTCCCAGTCCTGTATGCCGTGCAGGGACCGTCCGGCGATCGAATCCGCTCGCTCCTCGACAGCGACGGCGACTACTCGCCGCAGGCCGTGAGCGAGGTCATCGACATCGTCACCCAGGGTGGGTACATCGACCGTGTGCTCGACGAGGCCGCCGAACGCATAAGGGTTGCGGACAAGGCTGCCAGCCAGCTTCCCGAGGGGATGATGCGCGAGATTCTGCGCAACATCGCCACGTTCTTGATGGACCGAGTCACCGCAGCTCGGCGCTGAGCTCGACGATCCAGCCCGCCGGGCTCAGACGGTCAGGTCGAGTTCGTCCAAGATGTGCAATCGCCCTTGGGTATCAGGACGTTCCCCGCCGATCATCTCATCCCAGTTCTCGGTACGAGAAGTGAGTGACGACACGGCGAACATGAGTTCCTTGACGTCATTGCGCTCCAACTGAATTGCGCTCTTCGCCATGTCACTCACTGCGCCCTCAGATCGATATTGCGGCAACGCGAGCGATCGCGCGACTTCCAGACGACCACGGACCTGGGTGATGAACAGATCGCGAAGACGGGCTGCACGGTCTGGACGCTTGAGCATCTCGTCGACCGCCCAGGCAACTGCTCCTGCCGAATAGAGCGCCATGACGACGCCCACCGAGAAGATCGGATCGACGAAACCAGCAGCATCTCCGATGAGGAACCAGCCTGGTCCGGCGATTTCACGCGACTGGAACGAGTAGTCGCGAATCGTGGATGTCGAACCCGGGATCAGCGTCGCCGGCTCGAGAAGGTCGCCCAATACCGGGATTTCACGCGCTCGACGGTCGAAGAACTGTTCCCATGTCTCACCATTCTGCCTGGCGTCTTTGACGTGCGTCTGCGGTATCACGAGTCCGACGCTGGTCTTCTCCTGCAAGGTGATGTGCCACGACCAACCTGAGTCGCTGCCTTCTTCGAGTGAGCTGACATAGGTGACGGGAGCCACATCGAACCGCTCCTCGAAGCGGTGCGCCTTGCCGTCGTAATCCAGGAAGTTGGCGCCCTCGTAATACCCCCACAAGCTGAACGCACGGAAGACTTCGTCGATCTCCTTGAGACCGAGTTGGCGACCGAGCACTGCGTTCTGACCTGTGGCGTCGATGGCGTACCTGCAACGGATCTGACCGGCGCCATCCTCGGTGGTGTACGAGACCGTGGCGTGCTCCAGTCCTTCGTCGTCGACGTCGAACGCGGCCCCGGTTACGGACACATGCTCGAAGGTCTGGGCTCCAGTTTCGGTGGCATGGTCGAAGAGGATCTTGTCGAACTGCGGCCGATCGACGTGCATCGCCGGGCGGTCGTAGCCGAATTCTTTGAAGCGATGGAGTTTGATCTGTCCCTTCCAGGACACCATTCCGCCGGCTTTACCCACGAACCCGGCGTTCTCGATCTTCTCGGTGACGCCGGCCTTGTCGAGGTATTTCCAGAAGTCAGGAATGAGGCTCTCGCCGACGGCCTCGCGGGGGTGGCTGCTGCGCTCGAGCACGACGACATCCCGCCCTGCTTGTGCGAGGTACGTCGCTGCCATCGCACCGGCTGGTCCGCCGCCGATGACGACGACCTCAGTCGATTCAGGAATGTTGCTGCTCATTGGTAATCCCCCTGGTCCCACCGTGTGATCGGGTTGTTTGGGCATGCCCGTTTCATCGGCCTGCCAACCCGTACCTGAACCATAATGGTTGCCGTGTCGCTAGTGAAGCCCTAGATCAGAAACCGCCGATCGACCCAGTCACTTGCGGAACGCGGCCACCACATCGAGGTTTTCGTACTTCGGTTCGCCGCTCACGATGTCTTTGAGCGCCGCCGCCCACTTCTGTGTCTCTGGGCGATCGTTGTTCTTCTGGGCGTGCTCCCACGACTCGAACTCGGCTTCCAGAACGAACTTGCGCGGCTTGTCCCTGAACGACAGCAACCGACCACCAACGTATCCCGGAGTGTCGGCCGACTGATCACGATTCCATTCGTACAGCAGGTCGGCGAGAGCCGACGGATCATCGGTCTCGACGACGATGTGTTGGGTGAAGTGCACGAGCCGGACTCTCCTTGCTAGCTGTCCCTCAACACTACGCGGCCACATCCCAGAAGACGGCCCCATCGTCTTACCGACGTGCCTCGACGCAACCCCTTCCGCGCTAGAAGGGCCATCCGGAAACCGAGCTTTGGGACCTTCGCCCGGTACGAGCAACCGTCGAATGGGTGATAGTGCAGGTGTCGGTGGTGAGGAGCGCGCGCTCCGAGCCTGCCTCGAAAGGGTGGTACGTCGATGACGCAACCGGGCGACGCCCAAGTTCGTGCCCCCTCAAGCTCACCGCCGTCAGTCGACGAATGGCATTCTCTCGCCGCGTCTGCCGTTGCTTCGACGCTCGGCGTCGACGTCTCGACGGGGTTGTCGTCAGCGACCGCGCTCATGAGGCTCGAATCCGTCGGCCCCAACGAGATAGGCGGTGTCGAACCGCCATCGATCCTGCGTATCGCCGCCCGCCAGTTCACCTCGGCTCTCACCATTTTGCTTGTCGTCGCGGCGGCAGCGAGTGGGTTCCTGCTCGGCGAGTGGATCGACGCTGCGGCCATCTCGTCGATACTCGTGTTGAACGCGACGATCGGAGTCGTTCAGGAACTGCGAGCGGCGAGAGCGATCGCCGCTCTCGAGTCGTTGACGGTTCCGAGGGCACATGTGCTTCGCGACGGAGTCGAGGACGAGATCAGCGGCACTGACGTCGTGCCGGGCGACCTGCTGCTCTTGGACGCTGGTGACCGAATCCCTGCCGACTCACGACTCGTATGGGTCGGCGATCTCGAGATGGACGAGTCGCTGCTCACCGGGGAATCGTTTCCGGTTCCCAAATCGATCGACGCTGCGCCACCGGAGGCCGGACTCGGCGATCGGGTCGGCGTCGTTTTCGGAGGGACCACAGTGGCCGGCGGCAGAGCGAGGGCGGTTGTTGTCGCCACGGGAAGTCGCTCCGAAGCAGGCAAGGTCGCAGCACTGACTGCCGAGCGGGAGCCCGCAACTCCCCTACAACGAGAACTCAACGTGGTCGGTCGCCGCCTGGCGGAGATATCGATCGCGGCCGCCGTGCTGGTCATCATGATGGGCCTCGGCAGAGGCGTCCGATTCGAGACGATGGTGCTCACGGGTGTCGCTCTGGCAGTCGCGGTGATACCCGAAGGACTACCCACCGTCGTCGCCGTGACGCTCAGCCGGGGAATGGAGCGTATGGCTCGGCGCAATGCCATCATCAGACGCCTGTCGGCTGTGGAGGCGCTGGGTGCCGCAAATGTCATCTGCACCGACAAGACAGGAACACTCACCGAAAATCGGCTCACGCTTCGGCGCATCGCGCTCGCGGACGGAGAATTCGACGTTCCTACGACGATCGACGACACCAACAGATTCGCCGGTGACTGGCGATCGCCGCGATTGTTGGAGGTGATCGTCGGATGCAACGACGCGTACCGAGTCGACGGCGGGTTTCGTGGCGACCCGCTGGATGTCGCCCTCCTGCGCGGCGCCGAGGAACTGGGCGACGACATCGAGCTACGGCGCAGGTCATCGAAGCGCCTCAACGAGCGACCTTTCGACTCCACCCGCAAGCTGATGGACGTCCTCGCGCAGACTCCGGACGGACCGGTTCAACTCGTGAAAGGCGCCCCCGAGGCGGTCATCCGGCGTTGCGACACCGTCGCGACGGCATCGGGCACCTCGACGCTCGACACCATCGGCCGCGAGCGCCTCGATCGAACAACGGAGCGCCTGGCCGAATCCGGGCTCCGCAGCCTGGCGCTGGCATTCGTGGAGCAGACGTCTGAAGAAGCCGGCATGGCGGATGGAGGCTTGACGTTCCTCGCTCTCGTCGGATTGGCTGACCGCCCGCGGGTTGGGGTCCGCAAATCGGTGGAGGAAGCCCGTCGCGCCGGAATCGACGTCGTGATGGTCACCGGCGATCACAAAGTGACAGCCCTCGCCATCGGCCACGCCGTAGGGATCGTCGATCACGCAAACGAGATCATGACGGGAGACCGACTTCGCTCGATCGATCAGGGCCAACTGGACGCCGAGATCGGCAACTATCGGGCCTTCGCCCGTGTAGATCCCGCCGACAAACCGAAGATCGTCAGGGCCTGGCAACGGCAAGGCGCGGTGGTGGCGATGACCGGCGACGGCGTGAACGACGGTCCCGCGCTGCGAGCTGCCGACATCGGGGTCGCCATGGGCAGCGGCACCGATGTGGCCAAGGACTCGGCTGCCGTGGTCCTCCAAGACGACAACTTCTCGACGATCGTCGCAGCGGTCCGTGAGGGTCGCCGGATCTTCAAGAACCTTCGCAACGTCGTGCACTATCTGCTCTCGGCCAACGCCAGCGAAGTCTTCACGATGATCGTCGGGTTCGCGCTGTTCGGCAGCCTCGGCGAACCGTTGCGTGCCACCCAGTTGCTGTGGATCAATCTGGTTTCTGACGGCCTGCCTGCGCTCGCTCTGGGATTCCACGATTCGAAGGACGATGTCATGGCTGAAAGGCCAGGTGCTGGGCGCGATGTCCTCGGCCGACGCAACGTCACGAGCCTGCTGGTGCAAAGCTCGGTACTTGGAGCGGCGGCAGTGATGGCGATCGTGGTTGGAGAGTTTCTGCTTCACCAGCCGTGGATCGTCACGCAGACGATGCTGTTCACGACACTGGTCATCGCTCAGCTACTCCATGCCTTCAACATGACGTCAGGGTCTGTCGCGAATCTGTGGAGCAGGCTTGGGCTCGCCGTGGCCGGTTCGATCGCCGCTCACGTGCTGATCGTCAACCTGGGCATCACGCAGTCGGCCTTCTCGATCGTGTCGTTGGGGCCCGTCGAGTGGGCATGGGCCGTGGGGCTCGCCATCGTTGGCTTCGTCGGCGCTCGGATCGCTCACCGACTCGCACCCCAGTGACCGGCACGGCTCATGCCGGACCCGTCAATGGTTCGCTCAGCTCTCGGGACGCATCGTTGGGAACAGAATCACTTCGCGAATGTTGTGCTGACCGGTGAGCAGCATCACGATGCGATCGATGCCGATTCCCAGCCCCCCGGTCGGGGGCATCCCGTATTCGAGCGCCAGCAGAAAGTCCTCGTCGACCCCGTGCGCCTCGTCGTCGCCTGCGGCTTTCGCCCGCGCCTGTGCCTCGAAGCGCTCTCTCTGGTCGATCGGATCGTTCAGTTCCGAAAATGCGTTGGCGTATTCGGCTCCGGCGATGAACAACTCGAAGCGCTCGGTGAGGTTTGGATCCTCTCGGTTCTCCCTCGCCAGTGGTGAGACTTCCTTGGGGTGGTCCAGTACATAGGTGGGTTCCCAGATGTCGTCGGCGACGAGAGCTTCGAACAAGGTGTCGATGAACTTGCCGTGACCCCAGCCGTCATCCACTTCGACGCCGTGCTCGCGAGCGATCGCACCGAGCTCGTCGAGCGGCATTTCGAAGGTGACGTCTCGGCCGACGGCTTCAGAAACAAGGTCGATCATGCGAGCTCGCCTGAAAGGCGCGGCCAAATTCACTTCGCGGCCCTCATAGGTCACCGTCGTCGAGCCGGCAACCTTCACGGCTACCGACGCGATCATGTCCTCGAGCATCGTCATGATGTCGCGGTAGTCGGCATACGCCTCGTAGGACTCGAGCATCGTGAATTCGGGGTTGTGGGTGGCGTCGATGCCTTCATTGCGAAAGATCCGGCCGACTTCGAACACCTTTTCGAGTCCGCCGACGATCAGCCGCTTCAGATACAGCTCCGTTGCGATGCGCAGCACCATCGGTTGATCGAGCGCCTCGTGGTGGGTCTCGAACGGTCGCGCCAGCGCTCCAGTGGCCTGGTTCAGCAACACCGGCGTTTCGACCTCGACGTACCCTCTGGCCTCGAACTGTCGGCGAAACTCCGAAACGATGGCTGCCCTCGCCAACGCGATCGTCCGCGCCTCCTCGTTCGCTATGAGATCGACGTAGCGGCGTCGACTTCGCAGTTCGACGTCCTGCAAACCGTGGTACTTGTCTGGCAGCGGCCGAAGTGACTTCTGTAGCAACGTGGCGTCGGTCACGCGGACGGACAACTCGCCCTTTTTGGTGGTCATCACCGTCCCCGTTGCCCCCAACCAGTCACCGAGGTCGAACTCCTCGAACCGCTCGAAGGCACCGTCACCGACGGAGCGACGATCGACGAACAGCTGAATCTGCCCGGTGGCGTCCTGCAGCGACACGAACATCAGCTTTCCGAAAGAACGCACGAGCATGATGCGACCCGCGACCGTCACCTCGTGATCCGTCTCGGTCGCCGGCTCGATGTCAGGGTGCGCCTCCCGGAGCGACTTCGCCGTGTGCGTGCGGTCGAAACGATACGGATACGCACGACTCGCGAGCATTTCACGGTGCTTCGCCAGACGTCCGGCCGTCAACGGATGGTCTTCGAGACCGAGACGATCGTCCGGTACTTCACTCTGCTGGTCGTCGTCAGTCATCAGTCCTCGAGATTGCGCTCATAGATGATCCGCAACCCATCGAGCGTGAGGAACTCGTCCACGATGTCGACGGTGCGGCAATGCGGGACGATGGTACCGGCCAGCCCTCCGGTCGCTATTCGCTTGATTCCGTCGCCCATCTCCGAGACAACTCGATCCATGATGCCGTCTACCAGACCAGCGTGACCGTACAACGCGCCACTCTGGATGGCTTCAACCGTCCCCTTGCCGATAGGTGACCGAGGCGGCACGTACTCGACGCGTCGTAGCGCGGCCGTGCGTCCGACCAGTGCATCCGTGGAGATCTCCAAGCCGGGCGAGATGACGCCGCCGATGTAGGCGCCGTCCGCATCGACGACGTCGAAGTTGGTCGACGTACCGAAATCCACCACGACGCACGGCGTTCCATACTTCGCAGCTGCCGCCACGGAATTGACCACACGATCGGCACCAACTTCGCGAGGGTTGTCGATCAGAATGGCCATGCCGGTCTTCACTCCGGGTTCGACCACGACGACGGCCCCGCTGGTCAACGCTGCCGCGACGATGCGCAGCGCTGCCGTCGCCTGCGGGACCACGCTCGACAAGGCCACCCCGTCGATGTCGTCAGGCCCCAGGCCCTCCATCTCCAGCAGTCCGGACAACACCAGCCGGTATTCGTCGGCGGTGCGCGTCCTGGTGGTGGAGATCCGCCAGTGCGCGTTGAGTACGTCGTCGTCGTACAAACCGAGCACGGTTTGTGTGTTCCCCAAATCGATCGTCAACAGCACTGAACTCTCCTCTGGAAGACGGTCATCGATAGACCGCGCTCGGTTCTTGCAGCCACACACCTCGGTCGGGCGCCACCCGGCCCTCGTCGAAGTCGAGATACAAGTTGTCAATGAGCCTGACGTCGCCCACGGTGGCGGCGACGGCCAAGAAGGAGACACGGTCGACGGTCTCGATCTCCTGGACATCATCGGCTCCAGCGACCACGGCATATTCGGGCCGGACACCAGGGGCCCGTTCCATGGCCTCCATCGCGATCTCGACGAGCACGGCAGCCGAGCGCTCTCCGGCGTCGACGGCATCTGCCGCTCGCATCAACCCGCTGGACAACGAAACCGCAGCGGCCCGTCCGCCCGAGGTGAGACGGGCGTTGCGACTCGACAAAGCCAACCCGTCGAACTCTCTCACGGTTGCTACGGGTTGGATCTCGACCGGCAACGACAGGTCGCGAACCAGCCGGCTCACCAAGGCGAGCTGTTGAGCATCTTTGCGCCCGAAATACGCGCGGTCCGGTTGGACACCGGCCAGCAACTTCGTGACAACGGTTGCGACACCACTGAAGTGGCCGGGGCGGCGTTCGCCTTCCGGACCTCCGGAGAGCGCATCGATGCTGACGCGCGTCATCGGCGGTTCGGAAAACATCTCACTCGCGTCCGGGACGAACAAGACGTCGACTCCAGCGGCATCGGCGATGCCGGCATCTCGATCTACATCACGTGGATACGCCTCCAGGTCCGCCTGCTGGTTGAACTGCAGTGGGTTGACGAAGATGCTGGCCACCACGACGTCGCTCTCACGGCGCGCGGCCTCGGCAAGCGCTACGTGTCCCTCGTGCCAATAGCCGAGCGTGGGCACCAGCCCGGCGATGCGGTCGGTTGCCGTGCGCATCGCGGCGCGCGTCTCGGCAAACGTCGTGGTCAGTCTCATGCGTGCCCGTCGGTCAGACTCGAGAACTGGCTTTGGCGTTCAGCAACCATTGCCGTCGCCCGCACAAAGTCCCGAAACGAAGCCTGCCACCTGGTGTCCTCGAGGGCTTCGATCTGGGTCCGGACAGTTTCGATGTCGCCGCGGGCGACAGGGCCTGTGAGTGCGTTGCGAGGTCCCAGTTCGAACGCGTTGTCGACGATCGCCTCGACAAGTGGCCTTGCTGCGTCGAACGAGACACCCGCCTCGTCGAAAAGGTCGCTCGCCATCGTGAGCGCAACCGTTGTGAAGTTTGCGGCCGCCGCTGCCGCCGCGTGATACATCGGCTTGGCTTCGTCGGCGAGATCGAACGACTTCATGCCGAGCGACCGAGCGAACACGTGGAGCTCTTGAAGAAGGTCTTCGTCGTCTGTGGTGATGGCCACCCATGCCCCTGCCAGTCGTTGCGCCCCGCGGTCGGCATCCGGCAACGTCTGTGCCGGGTGAAAGGCGCCGATGGCGGTACCGGCTTCCGACAGGCTCGAGAGCGTGGAAACCGGCTTCAACCCGGACATGTGCACAACTGCCTCGTGGGAACCGAAGGCAAGCATCTCGGCAACGACGCCGATTGCGTCGTCGACGACGGCTACCACCGTCAGGTCGGCATCAGGGAGTGCGTCACCCAGAGTGAATGCCGTCGATTTGACCCGCTGAGCCTGCGATTGGGGATAGTCCCGTCCTACAACGCCGACGATTTTGTGACCTGCTGCGTGAGCTCGCAGCGCCAGCGCCATCCCCGCGCGTCCAGGGCCGACGATGTTGAGACGCACTGTGACCTCCTCGGTTCCAGTCCAAGCGGCGGTACCAGACCGGCTTCGAGTGTACCGGCAGTTGCTGCTCGGTCGCTCGGGCATAGGATCATCGGATGCGTGCTGCCACCTATGCAGAGTTCGGCGGTCCCATCGAGGTGGGCGACGTCCGAGAACCGACCGTCACGGACGGATCCGTCATCGTTCGAGTCGAGGCCACCGGCATTTGCAGAAGTGACTGGCATGGTTGGCAGGGTCACGATCCTGACATCACGGCGTTGCCACACGTGCCGGGTCACGAATTCGCGGGCGAGGTCGTCGCCGTTGGCAACGGCGTGTCGCGGATTCCCCTCGGCATGTCCGTGATCGTGCCCTTCATCTGCAGCTGTGGGACGTGCACCAACTGCCTTTCGGGCCATGCGAACGTGTGCACCGAGCAATATCAGCCAGGGTTTCACGGCTGGGGTTCATTTGCCGAAAAGGTGCTCATACCAAATGCTGACTTCAACGTCGTCGAGATGCCGCCGAGCATCGACTACCCCACAGCGGCAATCCTCGGCTGCCGTGTCGCCACGGCATACAGAGCGGTCGTCCATCAGGGACGTGTCGAGCCAGACGAGTGGCTTGTGGTGCACGGCGCAGGCGGAGTTGGTCTGTCAGCGGTGATGATCGGCGTCGCCCACGGCTCCCGCGTTGTCGTATCGGACCCAGACCCTGGTGCCAGAGACTTTGCCTCCTCACTCGGTGCCTCGCACGCCCTCGATCCGCACGGCGCCACCGACCTCGCGGAGCGCATCGTCGAACTGACCGGGGGCGGAGCCCACGTGTCCATCGATGCGGTTGGAGCTCCCGGCGTCACGGCAACGAGTCTGCGCTCGCTTCGGCCGAGAGGCAGACACGTGCAGGTGGGTCTCGTCACTGGCAACACCGAGATACCTCTGTCGCTGTTTCACTCGAGAGAGATCTCGCTACTCGGGAGTCACGGCATGCCTGCGACCGACTATCGAGCGATGGTCCACCAGATCGTCGCCGGAGCGTTCGACCCCTCGGTGTTGATAACGCAGCACCTTTCGCTCGCCGATGGCGTCTCCCGACTCATCGAGCGCAACCCGCCGCCCGGGATGGCCGTGATCACCGAGATCTGAGCGGGTCAACCACCTGCGAAGAACGCAACCAGTTCGGCCCCGTGCATCGCCATGCCCAGATCGTTCTGGTGACAACCGTCCGGCTCCACTGTTGTCTCGTCGAGCGGAGACAGGACCGGACCGAGCGAAACCGACGTGTCGAGGGCGAGGAGGGCGCTGAGGGCCTCGGCCGCCTCGACGCCATACTTGCCGAGCCTCGAACAGGTGACGCCATCGAAGTCGTTGATGGGCGAGACGAAGATCTCAGTCCCCGGCGTCCTCCTCTTGATCTCCGCAAGGATCGTTCCGACCTGGGAGATTTCGTCTGCCGAAGGATCCGGACCGCCCGAGTGCTTGACGCACAGCTGCCACCAGAGCCATTGCGGCGCACCTTCGGAGTCGAGGTACTCCTGGAATCGATCCCAACGAGAATCCGAGAGATCGGCCCACGCCGCCAGATCGCCGCCTCCATACGGATGCTCGCCCTCACCCGCCGACCACAGGACCCCTGGCTCATCGATCCCTCGAACTGCGCGCACCGAGTTCGAACAACCGAGAAACCCGACCGGATGTTCGCCGCCGACCGGCGGAATCGGTGTGCTTTCGCCGCTGCAGGACGAGCCGGTGAGGCGCTCGATTTCGTTTTGCGCCGCCGCCGACAACGCTCCTGATTGGGTCAGCAACACCGGCCCGCCATTGGCCCCGGCCGCGGCGGTACCGGCGAGAGCGTCCGGGTAGTCCTCGCCCGTAGCGACATAGATCGTGTCCGCCCCCGGGGGAAACGAGAACGCGGAAGCCGCAGCGGCCGTTGCATAGCGATCGGAGCCGGCGATCCTCGTGACCGGTGCGACCGATTTCAGTACCGTCGCCACCGTCGCGGAAACAGCCGCAGTCCCACCGACGATGACGATTTCTGAAACGTCCAGCCGTTCGAGCTCCGCCAACGTTGCTGCCGGAACGGTGTCGGTGTTGGTAAGAAGGACAGGACCGTTTCGGTTCGCCGCACTTGCGCCGGCGGCCAAGGCGTCTGGGAAATCGCCGCCGTCGACGACAAACGCCACGTCGGCGCCGTCCGGGAATGCATGGGCGGAGATGAGCGCTGCGGTTGAGTTTCGATCTGATCCCGCAATTCGGGTGACGACGGCGCCTGACGCGGCCAAGGACGTCTCGACCGACTTGGAGACGGCGGCCTCTCCCCCGAGCACGACGATCCGATCGGGGTCGATCGAGGCCAGCGCCGCGGAAGTCGCTGACGGCACGTATGTGCTGTTCACCAGCAGTACTGGCGAGTTGGTCGCCGCCGCGGCCGGTCCTGCCGCGAGTGCGTCGGGAAAGTCGGTGCCGGTTGCCACGTACACCGTGGTCGGACCAGCGAAGGTCGCGCTCGCTATTTCGGCAGCAGTCGCGTATCGATCCGCGCCGAACAGTCGATCGACTCCGCTCACCTCACAGGTCGCAAGTTGGGCGATCACCCCGTCGGCCACGGCTCCGGGCCCGCCGAGAACAACGACGCG
>JABDJC010000161.1 GCA_013003395.1 Acidimicrobiia bacterium | reverse complement strand
TTGAACTCGAGAGCGTGCTCGGCAACCCCGGGAATTCCGAAGTCTCGAGACACTGATCCAGCGGCAAGGATCAGGTAGTCGCCGGACAGCGTGACAGGGTTGTCGCCGATCTGGGGCCGCACCACTGCCGATCGTGACGAAACGTCGACGCTGACCACCGAACCGACCACGATTCGCGCTTTGGGACAGAGCTGTCGCAGTGGCGAGACGATGTGGCTTGGCTCTACATCGCCTGCGGCAACCTCGGCGAGCATCGGCGTGAAGAGATGAAAGTTCTCCTCTGCGACAACGGTCACATCGAATCGTCCGCCGAGGCGACGAGCGACCTCGGAACCAGCGAAGCCGCCTCCGATGATGAGGGCTGTAGGCATGACCTCAGCCTATAGCGACGCCGAACCTCTTCATCCGGGTGGCCTACCATCGCCGCCATGTCGGCTGAATCCTCATCGCAATGATCTTGGCGCGAGCCATCATCGAGGCGATGGTCAACCACGCCAGGTTTTGGGCACCAGAGGAGTCGTGCGGTCTCCTCGCCGGAGATGCCGATTTCATCCGGATGGCATATTGCCTGACGAACGTCGAACGCTCCAGAGTCCGGTTCACCGTTTCCCCCGCCGAGCATTACCGCGCGATGCTCCACGCCGAGCGATCGGGCTGGAGTATTCGTGGGTCGTTCCATTCGCATCCCGTGTCGCGAGCCATCCCTTCGCCGGCCGACATCGCGGGAGCGCTGGATCCAGAATGGCTCTATTGCATCGTCGGTTTGTCTGGTGCCGAGCCGGACGTTGGGGCGTTCCGGATCGTCGACGGTGAGGTGAGCGAGGTCGCCATCGAAGCTGTCGCTTCCTACTCGTAGGATGCGCGCCATGGAACTCACCGTCCTCGGATCGAGTGGCACCTACCCGACCGCGGGCAACCCGTCGTCGGGATACCTCGTGCAGTGCGACGGAACGTCGTTGCTGCTCGACGCGGGCAGCGGCGTCTATGTGGCCCTTTGTGATTTCATCGATCCGGGCGAACTCGACGCGGTTGTGCTGAGCCACCGCCACGTCGACCATTGCGCCGATATCTTCGCCCTTTCCCATCGGCTCCTGTACGGCCCGCCGCGGTCCACGAGGGTGCCCTTGTTCGTACCGCCAGAACTTGCGGATCGGCTCGTTGCGTTTGGCGGAGAGAGCTTCACGGAAGCGTTCGAACTCGTCGAGATCCAAACGGCGGATATGGAGAGTCACGCAATCGGAGCGCTCCGGTTGTCGTTCGCGCCGGCTGCGCACAACGTCCCTGCACTCCTCACGAAGGTCGAATCCGATGAGGCCTCGCTCGTCTACACGGGAGACACCGGAGAGACCCCGCAATTGCAGGCGTTGGCGCACGAGTGTGACCTCCTGCTCGCCGAGGCTTCGCTCATCGAGGCCGACTGGCACCATCACATGACGCCGGACCAAGCAGCGACTGCAGCAGCCACAGCCGGCGCTCGCAAACTGGCACTGACACATATCCGCCCTACAGTCGACCCGTCTCGAGCGTTGGCCGCGGCCAGGGCGATCCATCCGAATACCGTTCTGGCAACGCCAGGGCTGACTATCCGCCTACCGGCAGAGGAGCATTGATGAGGACAGACCGTGCGACCGACGCGCTGCGGCCCGTGAAGATCACCCGCGGTTTCACCGAGATGACTCCAGGCTCGGTGCTCATCGAGATGGGACGGACGCGAGTGTTGTGCACCGTCTCCTTCGAGCATGACGTTCCTCGCTGGCTGCGTGACAAAGGGGTCGGTTGGGTGACGGCCGAGTACTCGATGCTTCCTGGGTCGAGCCCGAGCCGAGTGTCACGTTCTTCCATCAGCGGCGGAAGGACCAAAGAAATCCAAAGGCTCATCGGTAGGTCGTTGCGCGGCGTCGTGGACTTCAAAGCGATGGGCGAACTGACCGCACGGATCGACTGCGATGTGTTGCAGGCCGATGGTGGCACGCGCACCGCATCGATCACCGGCGCATGGATAGCGCTCGCCGACGGATTCGATTCACTCGTCGCGGCAGGCAAGCTCGGCACCAATCCGCTCACCAGCCAGCTGGCTGCAGTGAGTGTCGGCGTCGTTGATGGGGAAGTGCTTCTCGACCTGGAATACACGGAGGACGTCTCCGCCGAAGTCGACTGCAACGTCGTGATGGTGGACGACGGGGCTCTTGTCGAGATCCAGGGAACCGCCGAAACTCGTCCGTTCACCAGGGACCAGCTCGACGTGATGATCGACTACGCCACCAAAGGCATCGACGAGTTGATGGCCGCTCAACGGAGCTCTCGCGAGCCATGAAGCTCGACCGAATTGTGGTGGCGTCCAAGAACCCGGACAAGATCGCCGAGGTCGAGAGCGTGCTGGTGGTGAGGCTCCCGAACCTCGAGATCGTCCGTGGCCTCGAGTGGCCAGACGTCGAGGAAACCGAGCCAACGTTGGAAGGCAACGCTCTGCTCAAAGCGCATGCCGTCGTTGCCGCCACTGGACTGACCGCTCTGGCGGATGACACCGGGCTGGAGGTGGACGCACTCGGCGGGGCTCCGGGAGTGAATACGGCTCGCTACGCGGGCTCGGGAGCCTCGTACGCCGACAACGTCGCCAAGTTGCTGCGGGAACTCGGTGACAATCCGAATCGGTCAGCTCGCTTCAAGACGGTGGTTGCCGTCGTCGACCCGGACGGCGAAGTGGTCACGTTCGAAGGCCGCCTCGAGGGCTCCATCACACATGCGCCGAGAGGGGATCGCGGGTTCGGATATGACCCGGTGTTCGAAGTCGACGGCAGGACGATGAGTGAGATCTCATTGGAAGAGAAGAACGTCATGTCGCACCGAAGCCGGGCCATCGCCGGAGTCGTCGCTGCCCTGCTGGGTGACTAGTCCGGTTGGGAGCCGCCTCAACCATTCTCGTGTGACGGCGACCCGTGGCCGATGCCTCACCTACAAGGGAAAGCCGCCACAGGGAGAAGACGAGATGCCGAAGACCCGATTCCAAACAGCTTTGGAAAAAGTCGACGCTCGTCAGCTCGAGATCGAACGACTCATCGTCGCCGACCTCGAACTCCAGTTCTCCGACAAGGAGGCGGCTCCTGAGTTTCAGGTGTTCTATGCACCACATGCAGAGGCAGAAACGGCGACCCAGCTTGGCTCGCCGTTCACGTTCAGTTGGTTCGGCATCGGATGAGCTTGCGGGGCTGATTCGTGTCCTTCCGACACCTCTCTCTCGATCGAGGGCCGTTCGCGGCCCTCGATTGCGTTGGTAGCCTCGCCGCATGAACGCAACATTGGTCACCGGCGGGGCCGGATACATTGGGAGCGTCACCGTTGAGGCGCTCGTCGCGCGTGGCGAGACCGTGGTGGTGCTCGACAATCTGATCACTGGCCATCGCGAGGCGGTCGACCGTGCGATACCTTTCTATGAAGGCGCCACCGGCGATCGTGAGCTGGTGCGCAAGATCGTCGCTGAGCACGGCGTCGATTCGTGTGTTCATTTCGCAGCGCTGTCGTCTGTGGCGGAGTCCGTCGCCGACCCCGAGCGGTATCTCTCCAACAACGCGGTACAAGGTATGGCGCTGTTCGAAGAGCTCGTGCGCGGCGGTGTTCGTCACGTCGTGCTCTCGTCCACTGCGGCCGTCTATGGAGAACCTGAGAGCAATCCGATTGCGGAAGATGCGCCCCGCAAGCCGGTCAACCCCTACGGCATGACCAAGGTCGTGCTCGAGCAGGCGCTGGAGGCCCTCGACCGGTCGGGGCAGATCACTTTTGCGGCATTGAGATACTTCAACGCTGCTGGCGCGACGGGCACGCGCGGGGAAGACCATCGACGCGAAAGCCACCTCATCCCGATTGTTCTTGCGGCCGCCGCGGGGCGCCGTGACGGTATGACCATCTACGGCACCGACTACCCAACTCCAGATGGCACGGCGGTCCGTGACTACATCCACGTCAGCGACCTCGCTGACGCCCACGTGAAAGCGCTCGACCACCTCAGGAAGGGTGGGGAGTCGCTCCACATCAACCTCGGAACGGGTACCGGCTTCTCCGTCCGCCAGGTCGTGGACACGGTGGAGTCGGTCGTCGGGAACTCGGCAAACGCCGTCCTCGGCGAGCGCCGCCCTGGGGATCCGCCGGTGCTCATTGCCGACCCTGGCAAGGGCAGCGAGATACTTGGATGGACGCCTACGCAGTCCGACTTGGAGTCGATCGTCAGGGACGCATGGAGCTGGCACAAGGCCCGTCCGCTTGGCTACGGTTCGTGACATGACAACCACGGACACCTCGATCGAATCCACCATCGACAGACTCCTCGACGAGCTGCTCGGCGAGCTCGATCCGAAGGGAGATCCGGTCGAGTTCCTCGGCGCTCAATTCGACAAAGGCCTCGCGTGGATCCACTTCCCGGAAGGACTCGGCGGCCTGGGATTCGAACCGAAGTATCAGAGTCGGATCAACCAGAAGCTCGCCGATGCAGGAGCTCCGAATCCTGCCCGCCGCAACGTCATCGGCTACGGCATGGGCGCTCCGACCGTGTTGACGCACGGCACCGACGAACAGCGGCACCGCTATCTGCGGCCCTTGTTCACCGGAGAAGAAGTGTGGTGCCAGCTGTTCAGTGAACCTGGTGCCGGCTCCGACGTCGCCGGACTCGCAACGCGGGCGATCAAGGACGGCGACGAGTGGATCGTCAACGGGCAGAAGGTCTGGACGACGGTCGCCCACTTGTCGAAGTGGGGCATGCTCGTTGCCCGCACAGATCCCGAGCTGCCGAAGCATCAAGGGATGACGTATTTCATCCTCGACATGGAGGCACCGGGCGTCGAGGTGCGGCCGCTGCGGCAGATCACAGGGGAGGCCGAATTCAACGAGGTCTATCTCACCGACGTACGCATCCCTGACTCGATGCGTCTCGCCGAGCGCGGCGATGGATGGCGGGTGTCGCTCACCACGCTCATGAACGAGCGGGTCGCCATCGGCAACAACGTCGTTCCTCGCGGCGACGGCCCAATTCGCGAAGCTGTTCGAATATGGCGAGACCGGGGCGGAAGCCCAGCCGACCGCGACGAACTCGTCAAGCTCTGGATCGAAGCCGAAGTCGCCCGGCTCACGAACATGCGCGCCGCAGAATCGCTGGACCGAGGCACTCCCGGTCCCGAAGGGTCGATCAGCAAACTCGTCTACGCGGAGCTCAACAAGAAGATCTACGAATTCGCCGTCTCGCTGCTCGGTGCCGACGGCATGTTGTACGACTCGTACGAGATGACGGTTCCGACCGAGTTCGCGCCTGCGTCTGAACACGACGTGCGTCGGTCCTTCCTACGGGCGCGGGCGAACAGCATCGAAGGTGGCACGTCGGAGATCATGCGCAACATCCTCGGGGAGCGTGTGCTCGGGCTCCCCGGTGAACCGAGAGTGGACAAAGACCTTCCATGGGCGGATGTGCCGCGTAGCTGAACGGTTGTCGGTCGTAGGAACGAGGGGGACATGGCAGAGCTGAAGACCAAGAAGAACGAAGGTGACGTCGAGGCCTTCATCAACTCCGTCGAGGACGACGTCAAACGCCAAGACTGCCACAAGCTGATCGAACTCATGTCGTCCGTCACTGGTGACAAGCCGACGATGTGGGGAGAGAAGATCGTCGGCTTCGGCTCGTACCACTACAAGTACGCCAGCGGTCGAGAAGGCGATTGGATGGCGGTGGGTTTCTCTCCCCGCAAAGCCAACCTGACGCTCTACCTCATGTCTGGCTTCAACGAGTACGAAGCGCTGTTGTCGAAGCTCGGCAAGCACACGACAGGCAAGTCCTGTCTCTACATCAAGCGGCTGGAGGATGTCGACACCGACGTTTTGCGCGAACTTGTTGCCACGTCGGTTGCCCACGTCACCGATTCCTGAAGCGGCTGCTGAGCGGCTCAGAGAGTGGTGCGGGCGGAGGGACTCGAACCCCCATGGGCTTTCGCCCACCAGATCCTAAGTCTGGCGCGTCTACCAGTTTCGCCACGCCCGCGTGGCACGTCGAGAGAATCGACGTGTAGATGGTGGGTCGCCCGGGACTTGAACCCGGAACCTGCGGATTAAGAGTCCGTTGCTCTGCCAATTGAGCTAGCGACCCGCCGGGGAGATTAGCAGTGCATATTCGGACCCCATTCGGCGGTCTCGACTGTGACAGAACCCGAAGCCGTGCTTCAATGCATCCGTCAGACGGGCTGTGGCGCAGCTTGGTAGCGCACCTGCTTTGGGAGCAGGGGGTCGCCGGTTCGAATCCGGCCAGCCCGACGACGAAGACGCGGTCCCCATCGGGGGCCGTTGTCGCGTCGAGCCGGCATCCGAAGGTGCCCCCACATTGGTGGAGTATCCTGTCGGCGCGCGGATGTAGCTCAATGGCAGAGCCCCAGCCTTCCAAGCTGGTTATGCGGGTTCGATCCCCGTCATCCGCTCGACGTGTGGCGTCAGCCTCGCGGAGAATTGAGAGCCCCCGTAGCTCAGAGGACAGAGCAGGAGCCTTCTAAGCTCTTGGCCGGAGGTTCGAATCCTCCCGGGGGTACGTTGCCGCACGCAGTGCGACAGCATGGTGATCGTAGCTCAGTTGGTTAGAGCGCCGGGTTGTGGTCCCGGAGGTCGCGGGTTCGAGTCCCGTCGGTCACCCCAATCACAAAGTCGAAGAGCCTTCGGCGCGTCATCCGGGAGGAACAACGGTGGAAACCGAGGTCGAAGAGGCAAACGCTTTCGAGCGACACCTCGTAGTCCAGATCGAAGAATCCGAGCTCGCCACGGCGAAGGTGGCCGCAGCTCGCAAGATCTCTCAGAGCATGAAGATCAAAGGGTTCCGTCCCGGCAAGGCGCCATTGAAGATGGTGGAATCCATGGTCGGTGCGGAGCACCTGCGCAGCGAAGCCATCGAAGAAGCTCTCCCGAAGGCCGTCACCGACGCGCTGCGCGCCGCTGAGCTAGAGCCGGTCACCGCACCGCGAGTGTCGGAGATCCGTGACAATGAAGAGTCCGGAGTCGAGGTCGACGTGGTCGTCACGCTGTGGCCGACGATCGACGAGCTGCCGTCTCTGGATGGGCGCAGCGTCGAGATCGAATTGCCGGCTCTTGACGACAGCATCATCGACGAGCAGATCGACCGACTGCGCAACCAGTTCGCCGAGTTGGAGACCGTCGAACGCGAGTCCGACACCGGCGACTTCGTCATGATCAACCTCAGCTCTTCACGCGACGGCGTCGCCGTGGAGGAAGCCTCGGCGACCGACCTCCTCTATGAAGTGGGATCCGGCTCGTTCTTGCCCGGCCTCGACGATGTCCTCGTTGGCGTCAAGGCCGGAGACATCAAAGCCACCACGAGCACACTGCCCGAGGGCTCCGGTGACGAAGGTGGCGCCGAAGTCGACCTGTCGGTCCTCGTCAAGGAGGTCCGAGCCAAGAAGTTGCCTGACCTGACCGACGAGTGGGTGTCCGACATCTCAGAATTCGAATCGGTCGCTCAGTTACGTGAAGACCTCAGCGAAGGAATGGACCGACGTCGCAAGATCGAAGGCATGGCTCGCTTCCGTGAGCAGCTCGTCGACGATGTCGTCGACGACCTCGATCTCGAGCTGCCGGAAGATCTCGTGCAGGCCGAGTGGGAGGCGTCGATCAGGAATCTCGTGGACCGCGTCACGGAACAGGGGATCGACTTCGAGAACTACCTGCGCATCATCGGCAAGGACGAAGAGACGTTTGTCGCCGAGATGAAAGACAACTCGATCCGCAACCTCAAGGCCCGGATCTTGTTGGACACCGTCATAGAGAAGCACGAGGTCAAGCTCGAGGACGATGAGCTGGCAAACGCGATCTCGCAGATGGCCGCATCGTCGGGAACCACCGTCGAAGAGGTCTCCAAGCAGCTCCAGCAGTCCGGTAATGGCGTGGCGCTGGTAGGTGATATCCTACGGCGCAAGGCCATCGACCTACTCGCCGAAAAGGCATCGGCTGTCGACGCCGAAGGTCAAACTGTCGATCTGTCCCTGCCAGAACCTGAACCGAGTGATGCCGACGACGACTCCCCGGAGTTGTCTGATGCGGAGGATGAAGAAGAATGAGTTATCTGGTCCCAACCGTCGTAGAGCAGACGCCCCGCGGAGAGCGCGCTTTCGACATCTACAGCCGTCTCCTCAAGGACCGCATCGTCTTCCTCGGTACGCCGATCGACGACACTGTTTCCAACTTGATCATGGCGCAGTTGCTTCACCTCGAGAGTGAAGACCCTGACAAGGACATTCACATGTACATCAACTCACCAGGTGGCTCCACCTACGCGTTGATGGCGATCTACGACACGATGCAATTCATCAAGCCGGCCGTCGGCACGTACTGCATGGGCCTGGCGGCGTCGGCGGCAGCGGTGTTGCTCGCCGGTGGCGCCAAGGGCAAGCGCTTCGCGCTTCCGCATTCACGGATCATGTTGCACCAGCCGCACGTGTCGGGCGTCGGCGGCCAGGCGACGGACATCGAGATCCATGCACGCGAGATCCTGAAGACTCGTGCGGAGATCAACGAGATCCTTGCCGAGCATTCAGGTCAAGACTTGGCCAGGGTCGAGGTCGACACCGAGCGCGACTATTGGATGGCCGCGGAAGAGGCCAAAGAGTACGGTGTCATCGACGAAGTGTTGTCCGGGCGATCGCTCGAAGCCGTCGCCGGATAGGGGAAGTATGGCCAAGTACGAGGGATCTGAGCTTCTGAAATGCAGCTTCTGCGGTAAATCGCAGAAGCAGGTGAAGAAGCTCATTGCAGGGCCTGGCGTCTACATCTGTGACGAGTGCATCGAGCTCTGCAACGAGATCATCGAGGAGGAGCTTGCCGAGGCGGAAGACGTCTCGTTCACCGAACTCCCCAAGCCCTCGGAGATCTACGAATTCCTCGACGAATACGTGGTCGGTCAGGATCGAGCGAAGAAGGTCCTGTCGGTAGCGGTCTACAACCACTACAAGAGAGTCCGTGCCGGCCAGAGCACGAAAGACGAAGTCGAGCTCCAGAAGTCCAACATCCTCATGGTTGGACCGACCGGCTGCGGCAAGACCCTTCTCGCCCAGACGTTGGCTCGGTTGCTCAACGTGCCGTTTGCCATTGCCGATGCGACAGCTCTGACGGAAGCCGGCTACGTGGGCGAAGACGTCGAGAACATCCTGCTGAAGCTCGTTCAGGCGGCCGATTTCGACGTGAAGCGGGCCGAACAAGGCATCATCTACATCGACGAGATCGACAAGATCGCTCGCAAGGCGGAGAACCCGTCGATAACTCGAGACGTATCGGGTGAGGGGGTGCAGCAGGCCTTACTGAAGATTCTTGAAGGCACGGTTGCGTCGGTTCCTCCGCAAGGGGGCCGCAAGCATCCCCATCAGGAATTCATTCAGGTCGACACGTCCAACATGCTGTTCATCTGCGGGGGAGCCTTCGCCGGGCTCGAAGGCGTCATCCAAGACCGCATCGGTCAACGATCGGTCGGCTTCGGCGCCGACGTCCACTCGGCCAAAGAGAACCGTGCCGGGATGTTGCTGTCAGAAGTGATGCCGGAAGACTTGATCTCCTTCGGGCTGATTCCAGAGTTCATCGGTCGTCTTCCAGTTGTGGCAACCGTCAAGGACCTTGATCGCGAAGCACTGGTTCAGGTGCTCACTGAACCGAAGAACGCGCTCGCCCGACAGTACGCACGGTTCTTCGAGATGGACGGTGTCGAGCTCTACTTCGAGGCCGAAGCGCTGGAGGCCATTGCCGATCAGGCAATGCTGCGTGGCACCGGAGCTCGTGGTCTGCGAGCAATCCTCGAGGAAGTCTTGCTCGACACGATGTACGACCTGCCGTCTCGCACCGACGTCGCTCGAGTGGTCATCGACGCCGATGTTGTCAAGAACAAGGTCAATCCAACGCTGGTGCCGATTCAGGATCTCGCCAACGAGACTCCGCAAGAGCGGAGCGCTTGACCCTAACCTTCAACATGAAGGTTACATCGCTACGACTCGTGTCGTATTTGCTCGCTCTTCATCAATTTCGAGCCCCGGATCGTTGTTCTTCGGTGTAGCTTGATGCACAAGCGAAAACTGAGGGGGAGGTTCAGCGCCAGAGAGAACGGGCATACATCTGATCGCAATGATCGGTGGGCCGCTCCTCGAGGAACCGCACCAGGTGACTCTCAGTGGTCTTGTAATTTCGTTTGAGTAGTCGTAGTGTCATTGTTGGTACTCCCAGCTTGGGCTGAGTTGGGAGGTTGGGGATGTGGTCGTCGACCACACAAAAGGGAGTTAGGAAGACATATGTCGCGAAGTACTCGTGCCGATATCCGGCGCAAGCTTTCTGTTCTGTGGGCGATTGCCCTCGTAGGTTCTCTGATCACGGGAACCTTTTCTGCTGGGGGCGCAGCTCTCGGTGACGAGCAATTGGACACCTCGTCCGAACAAGTAGTTGAAACCGACGCGTCCGCAGTGAGCGACACCGCTGACGGGTCCACCGTCACGGCGTCCACTGGCGACGCCACCATTTCGGGTACCGAAGCTGACGCGCAAGCGGCGGCCGACGCACAGACTCAGGCAGCTGCGTTAGCGACAACCGCAGCAGCCACGAGCCCTGCCATCGATGTCGAGAAATCGGTCTCCACCGATGGTGGCGCCACCTACGTCGACGCGGACTCTGCTCCTGGTCCGTCGGTCGTCGAAGGTGACACGCTTTTCTTCCGCGTCGTCGTCACCAACACCGGTGACGTCGATCTCGACAACGTCATCGTCAGCGATCCCTCACTCGATCTCAGTTCGTGTGCCTTCCCCGGCTCCCTCGGGGTTGGTGCCAGCTCCAGCTGCGATCTCGGTCCGCTGGCTGCCGGCGCGGACAGCACCAGCACCACATCGGTCACCGCCATCGAGGCCGGTGGCGTCACGACTCCGCTGCCCTACCTCGGCGAGAAGCGGTCCTACTGGTTCCTCTTCGAGGACGGCACGATCCTCGAAGGTTCAACCGGCGGCGGAGATATCGAAGTCCCTTGGTTGTCCGACAAGATCCACATGTCATGTTCCGATGAGTTCGGCTACTTCGACGACGACCCGACCAACGACGGTTGGGGTGAGAGTGGCGCTCCTGTCGAGGGCGTGGATCCGAGGGTCATCCTGTTCCGGATCGACATCTTCAATGGAGATGGCGACCTGGACAAGTCATGTGGTTTCGACGAGCTCGGCACGTCCGTCTCGGACTCCGACATCGCGAATGTCGATGTCGACCTCATCGAGCCCGACATCGACATCGAGAAGTTCGTCTCGGTCGACGACAAGGCCACTTGGCATGACGCCGACTCCGCAACCGGCCCAGAGGCCGTCATCGGCAGCGACGTCCACTTCCGCTTCGAAGTCACCAACACCGGTGACACGGAACTCACCGACATCTCGTTGACGGATACCGACTTCGACACCTCGAGTTGTGTCATCCCGGCGACTCTTGCCGTCGGTGGCTCTTTCGATTGTGAGATCGGCCCGTTCGCCGGAATCAGCGGCCAGCACACGAACACCGCAACCGTCACGGCCAGTGGTCCGGGCGGAGGAGTCTTCCCGCCGGACGACGGCAACAAGTATGGCTACCTCTTCGTGTTCGCCGACGGCACGGTGCTGTCGGGGACCAGCAACGACAAGGACGCCGACATCGGCTTGTCCGACGCCGTGCACCTGTCGTGTTCCGACGACTTCGGTTTCGGCGACAGCGATCCGTCCAACGACGGATGGGGAGAGAAGGGCGGACCTGTAGAAGGGGTCGATCCTTCGCCGATCGTCGCGTACCTCATCGGTGAGTACAACGATGACGGCTCCATCAAGGACCCGTGTGGGTTCGGTGACCCGACCGGAGACTCTGTCTCGGACTCCGACGACGCCAACTACTTCGGCCGTCCACCGGCACCCGATATCGACGTCGAGAAGTATGTGTCAGTCGACGGTGGTTTGACGTACGACGACGCAGACGACCCGACCGGGCCTGCGACGTTCACCGGCGAAGACGTCTTCTTCCTCTTCGAGGTCACCAACACGGGTGAAACCGAGCTGACGAACCTGACGCTCACCGATG
>JABDJC010000158.1 GCA_013003395.1 Acidimicrobiia bacterium | reverse complement strand
CGGCGCAAGCACCGACGAGGAGGCTGAAGGCGACGAGGAGGGTGACAAGGGTTGCTCTCATATTGCTACTCCAGGTTTGCTTGGGACCACGGTGACTTGACTCACCGGCTGCCGAGTAGGGTACAACGACCTACGACGCTAGGTCGTACTTCTCTGCTGGCTCGTACAACTCCTGGACGGCGGCGTGGTTGGGCCCGGATGTCAACTCCGCAGCGATGATCAGCCGTCGCGCCGCGCTGTATCGGGGCGTGCAGGTCGTGAGCGTGAGCCAGGCGCCCGGACGAGGGTCGGTCACCCAGACGTCGGTTGGCTCGACGACGAATGACTCTCTCACCGAATACACATGGGCTCCGAGAGCTGTTTCGACCATGATCTCATCACCGATCTCAACGAGGTCGAGGTCGAGGAACGGTGCGCCGTAGGTCGTGCGGTGGCCGCTGATCACGGCATTGCCAGGCTGGCCTGGCAGGGGCGTCCATGGCATGTGCCCTGGGCCTTGTTTGAGGTCCTCGGGGTCAACACCCTCGACGACCACCCAGTCGACTCCGGCGGTCGGGATGCTGATCCGCCCCACTGGCTCACCGGGAGCGACTGCAGCCTCTTCGACGACGGCCGGCTCGGCCTGCTGCGCTTCCTCGGAGTCGTTCGAAGGCAGCGGACCATCGGCTATTGCAGGTGCCGGGGCGTTCGCAGGCAAAGGTCGCTGGGCCCATGTCTCGACGAGGCGGTCCTCGAGGTCCGACTGAGCGGCGTCGGCGATCACCGCGGTCCCAAAGAGGGTCCACGCGACGGTGCCCAGCAGCAGCACCCCGGTCCAGACCATCGACCACCCGGCGACACGGAGGCCTCGGCGGCTGCGTCGGATCGGTGTCCGGCCCCGAACCGCGTGCTCGAGTTCAGCCTGCATGGTGGTCGATGCCCTCGAAGATCGAGACGAATGTCTCCAACTCAGCGATTTCTGGTTCCGTGAGTGCATCGAGGTACAGGATTCGGCCCCAGGCCACAGCCGCAATCGGGTGTGGATCACCTTCGAGATCTCGGATGCCGTCGAAGGGGGCGACAAAAAGCCGCTCGGAGCGCTCCGCTTCGACGAACGCCGAGAGACCGTCGACGAGGTCGGGACAATCTTCACAGTCGTAGAACAGCCCGATTCCGGCATCCTCCATGAAGTGCAGATATGCCTCAGGTTCAATCGGAGCGTCGGAGATCAGCCCGACCTGGGGCATCCCGCCGGTGTGAGCTCCAGAAGAGGGAGGGAAGCTGGTGTAGCCGCCGTGAGGTTGGTCAACGGTGGCAATGTGCGAGGGCGGCACCACCGGAGCGGCGACTCCGGGCGCTGGGGGGTCGAGCAGGATCAAAACGACACCAGAGAGAACCACGAGCCCGCCGATCACGAACCGCTTCATATGCCTGATGCGCCGACTGGCCGCCTCCTGCATCTCTGCTTCTTCGGCCCGCTGTTCCTCGGTCCGCCCACCTGCTGCCCTGGCACCACCCCGGGACATCGAGCCACCTCCATCGATCTTGTAAGTACGACACAGTGTAGTTGCCGTTCGAGAAAACATCTACTACACTGCGTCAGCGATGAGCCGGACCGACGTTGGGAGCCCTCCCTTGCGCACGCGTCGCTCGGTCGGCGGAGGCGGCTGGCGCTACCCACTGGTGGTTTCAGCAATCCTCTCACTCGTCGGCCCGCTGGTCTGGTTCGGGGGGTACGTGGGTGGACTCGGCGCCGAGTCCACCCCCCTGCCCGGCTACGTGTCGCGTCAGCCTCAACGAGCACCCGGCTTTCGGGTACAGCGACTCGGTGGAGGGACCCTGACCCTCTCCGATCAGGCCGGCACGCCTATCGTTCTCAACCTATGGGCGTCCTGGTGCATCCCCTGCCGGGAAGAGATGCCCGCGATCGAACGCACGGCTCTCCGGCATCCTGACGTCAGGTTCATCGGAGTCGCCGTCCAGGACATCGAGTCGGCCTCCGAGGCCTTCGCAACAGAAACCGGCGTGTCCTTCGACCTGGGAATCGACGACGGCTCCGTGATCGATGCCTACCCGACCGTGGGGCTACCCACCACGTGGTTCATCGACCGCAACGGGATGATCGTGGGACAAAGGTTCGGCGAGATGACGGAAGCGGAACTCACAGATCGGGTCGAGAAGCTGCTCGGCGGATAAGTGAGTCAACTGGCCGGCCTGCTCCAGTCACCCGCGATGCGCATGTTGATGAGGAGTCGAGTGGAGCGGATTCCCGCGCCCATCTGACACACGGTCCCCGGTGGCATCCCCAGCGATCGTCTGACACCTGTTCGGATCGACGCACTCGGCAGGGTCTAGGCTGCGGGCTCGTTCGGTCAACGCGACCAACTGGGCCTTCGTCCGCTGGAGCCGCTCGATGTGCCGCTCGAGACCCGACAGATGCCCCTCCAACAGGTCGACGACATGCTCGCAAGTGCTGTCGCCCTGTCTCCGAAGATCCAAGATCGCCGAGATCTCAGTCAAGGTCAAGCCGGTCGATTGAGCATCCTTGACGAACCGAAGGCGATCCACGGCGTCTTCGGGGTAGTCGCGGTAGCCGTTGGGGGCGCGATCTGCTGGCGGCAAGACTCCTTGATCCTCATAGAACCTGATGGTCTTGGTCGATACGCCGGTGCGTTGAGATAGCTCGCCGATCTTCATCGCCTCATGATATCCCAGACCTTCCCGTCTTACGGAAGGTTGAAATCTATTACAAACCGTCGTAGTTTGTGGAGAGGAAGGTGGTATGAGCACCGGACAACTCGTTCTGAGCGCGGGGGTAATCGTGTTGACCGCGGCTGCGGTCCTCGGAGCGCAGACGATCAGAGCAGGGCGGACGTTCGCCTCCTGGCACGTCGGAAGACCGACAACCACCAGTCACCGCAGAACACCAACCGGCGCGCACAGCACAGGCGTTCGATCGGCGCCGCCCACCGTCAAGCCACCGATTGTCACAACGCTGCCTCCAGAGCGTGTCGGGGTGACGCGGCGGCGATTCCTCAACCGAGCTCTCACCGTCGCGTTCGGCACCTTCATCGCACAGCTGACGATGGACGCTCTCGCTTTCCTCTGGCCGAACCTCAGCGGCGGGTTTGGCACCGACGTGAATGCTGGAAACGCCCAGGATCTGCTCGACCAAACGATCAACCCCGACGGCTCGGTGACGCCCGTGTTCATTCCGGAGGCCCGAACGTACGTGGTGCCCGCTCCGGGCGCGACACCACTCCAATACGTCGGCAAAGACGTCGTCGCCGGCGGCGTGTTCGCCGTCTACCAACGCTGCACACATCTCGGCTGCCGGGTTCCGTGGTGTCAGACCTCCGAGGGATTCGAATGCCCGTGTCACGGATCGAAGTTCAACTCGATGGGCGAGTACTACACCGGACCCGCGCCGCGGAGCCTCGACAGGTTCGTGGCCAGTATCGACGGTAACGGAGATCTCGTGATCAAGACCGGCCAAATCATCCAGACACCGCGACTGAGCAGGCTGAACGTCGGATACCCGCGCGGACCCTTCTGCGTGGGTTGACCACATCCCAACCAGTTACCCCTTGACATTCCATATGAGTGGAAGGTGTACGTTCGCACCAAGGTCCAGAAGAGAGGATGGAGCACATGCCCACAACGGACCATGCCTTGCCGACCCGGACGGAGTTCACACCCAATGCTGCCGGTCCATCTACCGCGCCGAACAGGAAAGGCATCTCGACATGACAGACAGCGCATATATCCAAAGCGGTAGAGCCGCTCAGGAGACGGAGGGCGACGAGCGCACCCTGCCGAAGCCTGCAAACAGTGTTCAACTGTCTATCGAAGGCATGACCTGCGCGTCGTGCGTTTCCACGGTCGAGCGAGCGCTGAGCGCAGTTCCAGGAGTCCAGACCGCCAGCGTGAACTTCGCAGCTGAGCAAGCCGCCGTCCAACTCGATCCGGCCACGCCGGTCAGCGCGCTCATCGCAGCTGTGGACAGTGCGGGCTACACGGCGGGGAACATGACCGACGGCCAAGACGGACAGAGCGACCAGGAGTCGCATGAGCGCCGCTACAAGGAACTGATGCGTAAGTTTTGGTTTGCCGCGGGGGTTTCGCTGCCAGTCATCTACTTCTCGTACCCGCAGATCTTCCCGGGAGTACCGGCCATGGGCTCCGCCGCTCTCGACCTGATATGGGGTGGGATGGCGGTCCTCACCTTCGCGGTGATGGTCTGGTCCGGATCGCACTTCTTCACCGGTGCATGGGCTGCGTTCAAGCACCGTTCGGCGAACATGAACACGCTCATCGCGATCGGGATCTCGGCGGCATGGCTCTACTCGACGGTGGCCCTGCTGTTCCCCGGCTTCTTCCCAGAAGAACGCCTCAGAGACGTCTTCTTCGACGTCACCTCTGTCGTGACCGCGTTCGTGGTGTTGGGCTCCGCCCTCGAGATCCGAGCCAGAGCACGTACATCCGAAGCACTCAAGAAACTCATCGGCCTACAGGCCAAGACAGCTCGCGTGCTGCGTGACGGTGATGAGACAGAAATCCCCATCGATCAGGTGATAGTCGACGACGTGGTGTCCGTGCGGCCCGGCGAGAAGATCCCCGTCGACGGGATCGTTGTCGGTGGAGCATCCTTTGTCGACGAGTCCATGGTGACCGGCGAACCCATCCCGAGCGAGAAGACCGAGGGATCTTCTGTGATCGGGGCGACGATCAACACGACAGGCGCCTTCCGATTCGTCGCCACCCGGGTCGGCCGCGACACGATGCTCTCTCAGATCATCGGCATGGTTCGAGACGCCCAAGGATCAAAGGCGCCAATCCAACGTACGGTCGACAAGGTCTCGGGCTACTTCGTCCCGGCCGTGATGATCGGCGCGATCCTCACATTCATGGCCTGGTTCACGGTCGGACCGGCCCCCGCGATCGTCTACGCGGTCATCACTGCCGTGACGGTGCTCGTGATCGCATGTCCATGCGCTCTCGGTTTGGCCACGCCGACCTCGCTGATGGTTGGGATCGGGAAGGGCGCTGAGAACGGCATACTCATCAAGTCCGGCGATGCGCTCGAGACGGCGCACCGGATCGACACCGTGGTGCTCGACAAGACGGGCACCGTGACCCAGGGCAAACCGCAACTGACCGACGTGGTGGTCCTTGGCGAGTACGACGAGGTGGAGGTGCTGCACCTGGCCGCCTCGGCGGAACTCGATTCCGAACACCCACTCGGTGAGGCCATCGTCTCGGGAGCACGCGCTCGCGACATCCGCCCGACGAACCCTTCAGAATTCAGGGCCGAACCCGGTCACGGCATCGTCGCCACCGTCGGTGCCCGCCGCGTCGTGCTCGGGAATCTGAAGTTCATGGCAGACCAGAGCGTCCATGCGGGACTCGCTGAAGCGGCCCTCGAGAAGCTCTCAGATGAAGGCAAGACCGCAATGGTCGTAGGCATCGACGGAGACCTCGCCGGCGTCGTTGCGGTGGCCGACACGTTGAAGCCCGACTCGCTCGCCGCGATCGAGCGCATGCATGAGATGGGACTCCAGGTGGTCATGCTGACCGGCGACAATCAACGGACCGCTGCGGCCATCGGACGCCAGGTCGGGATCGATCGAGTGATGGCTGAAGTCCTGCCGGGCGACAAAGCGAACCAAATCAGACTGCTGCAGGCGGAGGGTCGAGTCGTGGCGATGGTCGGTGACGGAATCAACGACGCACCCGCACTGGCGCAGGCAGACGTCGGCATGGCGATGGGAACCGGCACGGACGTTGCGATCGAATCCGGCGACGTCACGCTCGTCAAGGGAAGCCTCACCAGCGTGGTGACTGCCATCGCCTTGTCACAAGCCACGATCCGCAACGTGCATCAGAATCTCGTTGGCGCCTTCGCATACAACGCGCTCGGGATACCGGTTGCGGCGGGTCTGCTCTACCCATTCTTCGGCGTGTTGCTCAGCCCGCTCATCGCCGGCGCAGCGATGGCGTTTTCCTCGGTGACAGTGGTCACCAACGCAAATCGGCTTCGCTCTTGGAAGCCTCCAGCGCCCCTGGAGGTCCGAGCATGAATTGCCCTGCGCAACCAACCAGGAAAGGATCACAAGCATGAGCACTGTCATCGTGAATGTCGTCGGTGTTGGACTGATCTCGCTGATCGTCTGGTACTTCTGGATGTCGAAGCCGAGCGGCACATCAGCCGGCATAAGGAGCGGCACCCAAGAGGCCTACATCGTCGTGAAGGGCGGATACTCGCCGGACACGATCAGGGTGAAGGCCGGAATGCCCGTGAAGCTCATGTTCAACCGTCAAGAGGCAGATCCGTGCTCCGAGACGGTCGTGTTCGACGCGTTCGGGATCTCGGCTGAGCTTCCCGAGGAGGAGACGGTTGCGGTCGAGTTCACACCCACGGAGGCCGGGAACTTCGAGTTCTCGTGCCAAATGGGAATGCTGAGAGGGACGGTGGTGGTGACATGACAGACAAGACCAGAAAGAGAGAGTTCCCCTACGGCTGGGAGCTGGCGTTCGCTTGGTGCCCACCTGACGACACAGCAGCAAAGGCCCGGGCGACCCCCGACGCAGCTCCGGAAACCACTTCGGCCGAGGACGACGATCAGCTGCAGGTGACCCGCCGCTACGACCGGATGGCGTGGCTGTACGACGTGTACGACGCACCGATGGAGTGGCTCGGGACGCGCCGGCGGCGCCGGCGCCTCATCTCCCAGGTCGAGGGTGATGTGCTCGAGGTCGGAGTCGGAACGGGGAAGAACCTCCCCTTCTATCCGGGATGCCGACATCTGACAGGGATCGACATCTCCGAACGGATGCTCGCCCGGGCTAGAGCGCGGGCCGACAGACTCGGCATCACGGTCCACCTGCAGGTCGCGGACGTCACCGACCTGCCATTCGCCAACAACAGCTTCGACACGACGGTGGCCACCAGTTTGTTCTGCTCCGTCGGCGATCCGATCACGGGGCTCGCAGAGGTGGGGCGGGTGACCAAACCGGGGGGAAAGATCCTGCTGTTGGAACACGTCCGCCCGCTCAACCCGCTGCTGGGATGGCTCGCCGACCTGGCCACCGCAATCACACGCAGGCTGTTCGGATTCCGGGCAAACCGGCGGACGGAAGACAACATCGAGGCCGCCGGCCTGAGAATCGACCGGGTTCGACGGGAAGGTGTGTGGCGCGAGATCGAAGCCCGCCCGGGCGCAGGGGAACCGCGCCTTGCCAACAAGCCACGAGGGGAATAAACGATGACGCGGCTGGATGCCGACCCCCAGACCGATGTCGAGTCACCGTCGAGGCAGACCCCAACCCCGCTCTTGAAGGCGGCCGGCATCGCCAAGACCTACCGCCGGGGGTGGCGGCGGGAGCCGCTCGAAGTGCTCACCGATGCGAACCTCGAGCTGTTTCCGGGCGAGATCGTCGGCTTGGTCGGCGAAAACGGCTCAGGCAAGTCGACGCTGATGAAGATCCTCGTGGGAGCGCTCGACCGCGATGGGGGAACGCTGGTGCGATCGGGCTCGTTCGGATACTGTCCTCAAGAGCCGATCTTGTACGAACGGCTGACCTGCGACGAGCACTTCGAGTTGTTTGGCGAGGCGTACCGCCTCGACCGCATGTACGTGAACCGTCACCGGGACGAGATCTACCGCCTCCTCGGCTTCGAAACCCATCGCGACACGCGTGTCGAGGAGCTGTCCGGCGGAACCAGAGCAAAGCTCAACTTGGGACTGGCGTTGCTTCCCGACCCCGACATCCTCCTGCTCGACGAACCGTACGCCGGTTTCGACTGGGACACCTACCTCCGGTTCTGGGACCTGGCAGCAGACCGCCGAAATCGTGGGGCGTCGGTGCTCATCATCAGCCATTTCGTGACCGACGAAGAGCGCTTCGACCGTGTCATCCATCTTCGCGAAGGGGCCACGACCCGATGAACGCCACACTCACCCTCACACGTCGGTATCTGACGGAGTACGCCCGCCGACCGATCAACCTCGTTCTGTTGGTCGTCGTGCCGCTGATCTTCGTGACATTGGCGGCCGGCGCGATCGCCGATTTCGCCGAAGTGGTAGGCGGGCTCGGCGACCAGGACCAGCTCGCCGCCCCCACTGCCGGATGGGCGGCGGGTTTCATCGCCGGAGTGGCTGGGCTCTTCCATGTGCTCGGGTCCAGGCGAGCCGATCGCCGGTTGACGCTCGCAGGGATGGGCGCCGCTCGTATCACTGTCGCCCGGCTCCTGTCCGGAGTCGTCCTGGCGGTCCTCGCGGCCGTGTCAGCGATCGGCGCTCTGGCCCTGCGTACCGGCATGGTCGACCCGGTGCGCACGTCGATCGGCACCCTGATGTTTGGCCTTCTCTACCTCGGGCTCGGAGTTGGAATCGGCGCATTCGTTCGCAACGACGTCAACGGATCGCTTGGCGTGATCTTCATCTGGATGCTCGACGTCTTCCTCGGGCCTGCGATGGCCGGAAGCGATGTGTGGATCACTCGGGTGTTCCCCAGCCACTACCTGACCTTGCTGGTGCTCGACGCCGAGTCCGGACACAGCGGACCGATCGGCGACCTCGGCTGGGCGCTCGTGTGGACGCTGGGCTCGATCGCCATCGCCGCACTCGTGTTCGCCACCGCCACCGGACGCATCGGTGATCTGCGAACCCGAAGTCGGTCCGGATGGAGCCGGGTTCGTGCCGGGTTCCGGTTCGGATTTCGAGATTATCGGCGCAACGTGGCCATGTGGGTTCTCCTCGTCTTCCTGCCGGTGTTCTTCATCACGCTGAGCTTCTGGATCACACCCGACGAACCCACGCCGGTCGAACTGACCAACGACGGCGTCCAACAGATCGAGATCGTCTCGATGATCGATGTGCATGGTGCAATCATGGTGCCCATCACGATTGCGTTCCTCGCGGGTCTGGCCGGCCTGTTCGTCGTTCAGGGGTCCATGCAGGCCGACGCCCGGCTGGCGCTCGCCGGCTTCAAGACCCGGGAGATCTTGACGGCCCGGTTCGGTGTGATCGCAATCGCTGCCCTGCTCACCACCGGTGTCTCTCTGGCCGTGACTTCGGTCGACTTCGCAGCTGAAAGGTGGATCGGGTTCATGGGGGGCAACATCCTCGTGGCCCTGATCTATGGAATGCTCGGAGTCTTGGTTGGCGCGGTCTTCGGGCGGCTCGGTGGACTGTATGTGATGTTCTTGTTGCCATTCATCGATGTCGGACTCGCCCAGAACGTCATGTTCTCGGCCTCACCTCCCGACTGGGGCCTGTTCCTACCCGCCCGAGGCGCGGTGAAGATACTCACCGACGCTGCCTTCACGACCACTTTCGACCAAACCTCCAGTCTGGTGCTGACGGCGGCTTGGCTCGTCGGCATCGGGGTCACGACTGCGGTTGTATTTGGTCGAATCGCTCGACCGAAGAGCGTCTGATCTGTCGAAGCTGCGATGACGCAGCCAAGTACCTCGCCTCGATGTCGCGCGGGAGATGATCTGCCGCCGTGCAGGGCCGTGCGAAGAGGCGACCCTCGTTCGCGCGGCGCCTTGACTGGCCACGACCATCGTCGAGACGGCCGGGGCAACATCACGACCAGGCTGTGGCTTCACCCTCGGTAGACGACCTGCGGCAGCCTCGGGAATGGCGCAGGGACTCGGCTGACAACCCCGTCGGATCGGGCCGCGGCTACGCCGACACCGCTTCGATCTCACCGCCCATCGCAGCCCAGAGGTGGCTGTGACGCCGGCGTCGGTGAAAGGTCGGTCGGGGTCCGCCGCACTCACGATGGAGGCCCGCTATTTGCAGGCCGTTGCGGCGCGGACGTTCGAGAGTGTGGCGCCTCGACTAAGTACTACGCTACGTAGGTTTTGCGATAACCTAGCTCAAACGGAACGACGGCCGTGAGGTATCTGTTTATGTCGCAATCCCTGCAACGAAAGCCCGGCGCGCCGGGATCGAAGGCCTCGGCCCGAGGTTCGTCGACCGGCCGGCAGAATACGAGGCAACGATGGCTCCGCCACTTCGTCGTCGCTGGGATGGCCCTCGGGTTGACATGGTTCTTCTGGTCGACCAGACCGAACTGGGTGCCAGAAATGCGCCTGTGGAAAGCGGTCGGAGATACGGCGTACGTGCTGCTCATCTTCTCGCTTTCTTTGGGTCCGCTGTCGCGACTCCTCCCAAAGATGCGCCGTTGGACTCGCTGGCGGCGGCAACTCGGCATCTGGTTTGCATTGACATCCGTAATCCATGCCGTATTGATCCTCGATGGTTGGGCAGAGTGGAGTCTCCGCCGGTTCCTCGGGTACGAGTTCGTGCCCCAACTCGGGCGCGAGGCCAGGATGGAGCCCGGATTCGGGTTGGCCAATCTGATCGGGATCGCGGCATTGACCCTGGCGCTGATCCTCGCCGCGACGTCATCCGATCGAGCTGTCAAGCGACTCGGTAGACAAGCGTGGCTCTGGCTGCATCGGCTGTCCCAGACCGTCCTCATCCTTGCACTCCTCCACGGTGGCTACTTCCTCTTCATCCACTTCACCGCTTCGTTCCACAAGGTGCCGCCGGGCATGGATTGGTTCAGGATGCCCTTCCTAGCCATCGGTCTCGGCGTCGTCGCAATACAAGCTTTGGCGTTTCTGCGAGAGCACTCGACTTGATCTGGGCCGACGATGTCGTAGTCGCCGAACCCGACTACTCGTCGCCTCGGTCATCCAGCGCGGATACGGTCCGCCAGCGGCGGCCCGGTCTGGAGCGCGGCGGGCCGGTCCCCCTTCGCTTCCACCGCCCGCCGGCACTTCAACCAGATGTCGTCTCAACCGTGCCTCAGCACTCATTCCCGAGAAGTGATGGGTAGGGGTTGACTGGAATGCCGCCGTCAGGGTGGATCTGGAAATGGAGATGTGGCTCGGACCCGACCGCGTTGCCACTGTCACCGACATATCCGATGACTGTCCCGGCTGTGACCCTGCCGGATGCGGCGAATCCGTCCATGTGGCTCCCGAGATAGGTGTTCCCGTCGTCACCCAACAACTCGAACTGATAGCCACCAGCCGAGCCGGTGACCTGGGTGACGAGCCCAGCAACAGGCGCTCGGACAGGTGTACCACGCGGGGCGAACAGGTCGGTGCCGGTGTGGAAGCGCCCGCCAGATCGGGGAAAACCCCAATCGTTGAAGTATCGGGCGTGATCGACCGGGCACACCCATGCCTGGCCAGGAAGGTGGATCACGTCGCCGCCCTCGAATTCGGCGGTCTCGGCGACGCCGTTGAGATGAGCGAGTTCGTGAGCCGAGACACCCTGGTGGGACGCAATGTGCACCAGGGTGTCGGCGGACGGAACGCGATAGTGGACCGGTCCAGACGCCGTTGCGGTGAAGCCGGGCCCAGACAGGCGGAGCTGATTGCCGATGTAGACGACTTTGTCGCCGACTAGCCCGTTCGCCAACGCGATCTGATCCTCGGACACGCCGTGACTCAGGGCGATCGAACCCAATGACTCCCCGGGCAGGACAACATGGGTGTCGTGACTCCCGGTCGGCGAATACCCGGCGCTTCCCGGAAGGGCGAGTAGCCCGACGAGAGCGAACGCTACGAGGAACAGTACGTGCTTCATCGGTCGAGACACCTTGCCTTCTCGACCCCGGACTCCGATCCGCGGGCGGAAGAGTATCACATCGATCTCGAGTTCTGCTACTACTGTTCGTAGCACGACGCTCGCCAGAACCGATCTGGACTCGACTCATCGTCGATCCCCGACACCGCGAACGTTCGGACCCGCCATTGGCATCGATGACCTGCCAAAGGACCTTCGACCCTATCCCACCCCACCTGGGGTGGGATAGGGTTGACTCCATATGGGTGATTCTCTGCGCACTCCCCGCCCGACGGGACACGAACCGAGCTGTCGCGGGGTTTCGGTCGACCATCTCGGCAACGACAGACCGGTCACGGCTGTACTCAACACTGCCCTTGGGCAGCTCAGGGCCGTCGCAGAGATGGTCGATGAGAACCGGGCATGTGAGTGGATCCTCCACCAGCTTTCGGCAGTGCAGGGTGAACTCGACCGGGTACGTCGCGACGTGCTGACGACCCACCTCGAGCACCGCCTCGCTGAGACCGTGCCCGAATCCTCAGATGACCTCGTCCGCGACATCATCACTGCCGTGTACGGAGGTTCGCCGCCGCCGAGAGCCGACTCGGCCAAACTCCGGGGACGGTCACGGGCATGACGGTCGAACCGATCCAGGTCGAGACAAGACGGCCGATCTCGATCACGATCGTCGACGCCACAGACTGCCACTACTGCGAGCGGGCCCACGAGCTGCTCACCGGACTCCGATCGCGTCTTCCGATCGAGATCACGCGCATCCATATGGAGTCGCCCGAGGGCCGGAACCTCATCGCAGGTCATCGCGTTCCGTTTCCCCCGCTCCTGCTCGTCGACGGCCGCTACTTCGGCCACGGACGGATCTCGAAGAAGAAGCTCGAACGCGAACTCATTGTGCGAGCCGGAGCCTGACTGATGGAGGGCGTCTTTCTCGGCGGGTCGATGGCGGCAGCGTTCCTGGCGGGCGCAGTGGCGCTCTTCGCCCCCTGCTGCATCACCGTGATGATGCCCGCATACCTGGCAGCCTCGGTGAAGAATCAACGGTGGCGGCTCGTTCCGCTCACCTTCGTCTTCGCAGCCGGGGTCGCAGTCATCCTGCTGCCGATCACATTGGGGCTCACCATCCTTTCGAGAGGACTCCTGCAATACCACGCGTTGGTATATGGGGCCGGTGGTGTGCTGCTCGTCGCGATGGCGGTTGCAGCCGCAACCGGTTCCACCTGGTCGCTTCCGATGATGCGGGGCGCACCGGACATCGCTCGAACTGATTCCGCCGGGGTGTTCGCGCTCGGTGTGTTCTCGGGCGCGGCAAGCGCCTGCTGTGCGCCGGTGCTGGCCGGTGTCCTCACACTGTCCACGGTCGCACCGAGCATCGCACTGAGCGTCGGTATCGGCCTGGCCTACGTCTTCGGGATGGTGTTCCCGCTGCTCGCGATCACACTCGCCTGGGATCGCTATCGGGCAAACCGGCCGCCACTCCGACCGCGAACGGTGACTTACGCCCTCTTCGGCCACACCTTCACGACAACTCGGCTGTCTCTGGTCTCCGCAGGCCTGTTCTCGATCATGGGAGTAGTCCTGATCGTCGCTGCACTGACGGGAGCCGAGCTCACCTCCCCCACTCAGGTGTCACTCGCAGCCTGGATGGAGTCGCTCCTCCAACCGGTGGTCGACGCCCTCGCTGGGATACCCGATGCGGTGGTCGGTCTTGGTCTGATCGGAATCGCCGTCGCGGCCGCCGCCTACTCCGGACGCCGGAGAACACCCGCTGATCAACTCGAAGAGAACACAGATTCGACCCAGGACTCGACCCAAGACAGGAGTTGCCATGAGCCGGTCGCAGATACCCCGCGCCCCTGAACGCCCCAAGAACGCACCGGCGCAGCGCAAGAAGCGCACCTCATGGCTGACCATCATCGCTCCCCTGGCGTTCGTCGCCCTGTTGGCAGGCCTCGCCGGCCTCGACCAACCGGTCGGAGCCGAAGGTGAACCGGCCCCGAGCTTCGAACTACCGACCACAACCGGCGACACCATCTCCTTCGACGCCACGGGCTCTGGCGCCACACTCCTCTACTTCTCGATGGGCGTCGGCTGTGACGGATGCTTCGCTCAGATACCAGAAATCGAAGCCGAACTGGCCGAGCGTGAAATCGCACTCCTCTCGGTCATGGTCGACCCCGCAGATGTCGTCGCACGAGAAGCCGACAGATTCGGGATCTCAACACCCATCCTCATCGACTCCGACCGCCAAGTCTCACAGACCTACGGCATGCTCGGCGTATATGGGCACTCAGACCGGCCCAGCCACAGCTTCGCGCTGGTTGAGAACGGTACGATCACCTGGTCCCGGCACTACGCCGAGATGTTCGTACCCTCCAACGACCTCTTCGCAGAACTCGACGCCACGTGAGACTCGAGTGACGGCTACGGGCACGAGCGGATGCTCGTCCCGGCGAACTCGGGGACGGAGCGGGCATCTGCTTCGGCCGAGGTTCTGGCGACACCGTTCTCTTCGATGTCCTGAATCAGCCAGTTCATCTCGTCGATCTCGCGCTGCTGAGCCTCGATGATCGATCTGGCCAGCTCACACACGCGGACGTCGCTGATCTCAGCACGTTCGCTCGTCAGAATCGCAATCGAGTGATGAGGAATCATTGCGCTCATCCAAGATGTGTCTTGGACGGTTTCCTGACTTCTCACGAGCCACAAGGCACCCGCAAACACGAGAACACTGGCGCCGAAGATCGCGAGATTGACTCGTCTGTCCTGATACATGTTGAGCATGAAGCCGAGCATGATTACGGCCATCACGGCGATCATCACGAACGTCATGTAGAAGCGAGTCTCACTCCAAGCTACGTGGGACAGCTCGTAGGAGTTCAGATACATCAGAATGAACATCGCCACCCCCGATGTCAGGATCATCGCCCCGAATCGGTAGTAGTTCGTCGACCCGTCCCGATCAGTCTTGGGATGCTGCACTGTGTGTTCCTTTCATATCGATTCGGCCTTCTCGGGCTACAAGCAAGGGCACTCCAACGGGTGCGCCTGCCCCCCGATGGGTCCTACCCTGGGAGGTGAAGCTTCAAACGACATTCTGTCGGAGTTGAGCGGCGGGCATGCAGGTCCGCCGTGTCGTCTCGAAGACCGCCGAAACGAAACCAGCGACACGCCGAGGCGAGGCCGACTACGGCGAGTTCAAGCGGCAGAAGAGTTGTCCAGGGTTCCTGACTCCGACATACACGGTGCTTGGTGCCTGCGTCGCGCCGGGGAACGGCGCAGGCACTCAAACTCACGACTCGACGGTCACGACGCCCTTCATCCCAGCTGCGTAATGACCGGTCTGATGGCAGCCGATCAGCAGATCTGTCGGCTCAGGGAAGTGCCAGGTCATCTCCTTGGTCTCCGCTGGCTCGAGGGAGAACACGTTCGGCTCGTCGTGCATCTCCATGGAACCGGCCATCTCGGCCATCTCGGCTTCGTGCTCATCCTGCAACATCTCGTCGCCGAGTGTGAAGTCGTGCGGGATCGCACCGGTGTTGGTCACCCTGAAGGTGACGGTCTCGCCCGCCGTGATAGAGATCTCGTTGGGCTCGAACGCAAATGCATCTGAGGCGTCGATCTCAATCACACGGTCCGCCTCGGCCGCGTCGGCGGGCTCGCCGAACGCGAACTCGGCGTGGTCGCCTTCGTCTTCTGTGTGCTCCTCATCCATCTCGTCCATCTCGGCCATCTCCTCAGATGGTTCCGTCGTCTCGAGAGCAGGGTCCTCGGCTGCGCACGAGGTGACTAACAGAGCAAGGAGTGCTATCAGTGTGATGACGCCGTACCGGCGCCGAATGGTTGTATGCATGGTGTAGTCCTTTCGTCTGGAGTTGGTCGCGCTCAAGCGCGATCTACACACGAAGGATCGAAAAGGCAGTCAACACCGCCCGGTTGGCGAGGTTCCAGAGACCGTCCCAGACGGTGGGCGTCATCGCCGGGGTCGGATAGATCGACCATCCGGACACGCATTCACGCGGAGGCTCGGCGGCTTGGCCGTCGGGCTTCTCGAGACTGCACATGCCGTGCTGGATGTGATGCTCGGCTGGAGAGATGTCGGCGCTCTCGACGTGACCGGCCGAACCGGCATGGTCGATGTGGACGAACGCGGCTTCGAAGCCGTGCATGGCCAACAAGCCGGACAGCGCTGCCGCAACCACGAACAACATTGCCCAGTGGCTGCTTCGACGTCCAACGTCCATACGCCCAACATATCCGAAGTCAACCGTCGACGCTTCCGATCGATGCATGAAGTACAGCGACCGATACATCGCCCGGCCAGGCCATCCCACCCGACGCATTCAACTCCGTCCTGGATCCGGCAATCCGTAGTAGATGGCGAAATACGGTGAGATCACGGTCAGTGGCGACGCAGCGGTCAGGCCTCCGATGGCGGCACCGGCCAGGCCGTGCGGCCCTTGGCTCGCCTCTTCGCCAGATCCAGCTGGTTGTCGAACCCGGCGTACCGCAGGATGTGGAATCCGGTCAGATAGCCGACCTCGTCTTCCTACTCGACCATTGCATGGGATTCTGACGGACGACGGCGAAGAAACGCGACGAATCGCGACACGCCCACCCACAGTGGCCAAATCTCACAACCGCTGCGACTCGAAAACCCATATAGATCAGGGGTTTCTTGGGCTCCGGGGGTGAGACTTGAACTCACAACCTGCGGATTAACAGTCCGATGCTCTGCCGATTGAGCTACCCCGGAATGGAGCACGTCGGGACGACCCGACGTGAACATGATATTACCCCTGTCGGCTCGAACCGTCGAACGCGTAAGCTACGGCCATCGTGAAGTTCAAATCAGGTCTCACCATCGGAATCGGCATCGGATACGTCCTCGGCGCACGGGCGGGGCGTGAACGATACGAACAGATCAAGCGAGGCGCCGCCGCTGCGCGCAAGCACCCTGCGATCGCCCAACTCGGACACCAGGCGACCGGCTTGACGGATCTGGTCAGGACCGGGATCGCAGGCGGCCTCGAAATGGGATCACGGACACTGCGCGACAGTGTCGAGCCTGTGCCCCCGACACCCATCCAGGTGAACGCTCAACGGAGCTGACCAGCGCGCGTGCAGGGTCGACGGGCGCTGACGAGATGCGCGGCGGGCGAGGCAAGGCTGCCCCTACGACTCGAGGA
>JABDJC010000154.1 GCA_013003395.1 Acidimicrobiia bacterium | reverse complement strand
TCGTCTACGCCCCTGGGCTCAGCCGACTGACTGACATTGCTGCGGTCGTGGCCAGCGTCGACGTGCCGGTGAACGTGTTGGCGCGAGCGGCTTTCAAAGTGAGCGAGCTCGCCGAAGTCGGCGTCATTCGAATCAGCCTCGGTTCGGCCATATCTCGTGCGGTGCTCGGCACGGCCATGCGGGCAGCTACGGAGATCACTTCGCACGGCACGTTCACGTTTGCCGACGAAGCACCTGGCTTCGCTGACATCGAACGCTTGGTCTCCGGAAGTGCCTGACCTTTCGCGGCTAATCGCGCCGCGGTCGATCGCCATGGTCGGCGGACGGCAGGCCGAACTGGCCATCGAGCAGTGCGACGCCCTCGGATACGAGGGCGAGGTCTGGGCGGTGCACCCGACCCGCAACACGATCGGCGGCAGAAAGGCGTACCGATCGATCCACGAGCTGCCGGCCGTTCCCGACGCCGCTTTTGTTGCCGTCAACCGGCTCGACACTGTGGAAGTGGTCCAGGCGCTCGCCAAAGTCGGCGCAGGTGGGGCCGTTTGTTACGCCGCCGGGTTCGCAGAGGCAGGCGCAGACGGGATCGAACTCCAGCAGCGACTCGTTGCTCACGACATGCCGGTGATCGGTCCCAACTGTTACGGAGTCATCAACGCCACCACCGGTGCGGCCCTCTGGCCCGATGTGCAGGGTTGTAGACGCGCTACCAGCGGGGCTGCGCTCGTCACGCAATCGGGAAACATCGCCTTGAACCTCACCATGAACCGTCGAGGATTGAACTTCACGCACGTCGTTTCACTCGGGAACCAGGCCGGGGTTCGCATCGAGGATTGCATCACCTATTTCGCCCACGATCCAGCGACCAGCGCCATAGGTGTCCACGCCGAGTCGATCGTCGATACGCAATCCTTCGCTGCGGCCGCGTTGGCGGCCAGAGCGGCCAAGACACCGATCGTCATGCTGAAGACCGGTCGCAGCGAAACCGCGGCGATGATCGCCACGTCACACACGGCAGCCATCGCCAAACCAGACAGCATCTACGGGGCACTCTTCGACCGGTATGGCGTCATCACTGTCGATTCGATTTCGCAGTTGGCGGCGACGTTGGACTTCCTCGTCACCGTCGGACCGCTGCGTTCCAACCGCGTGATCTCCCTCTCCTGTTCGGGTGGGGAAGCCTCACTCGTGGCCGATCGTGCCGAAAACAACGGTGTGGTGTTCGAGCCATTCGCTGCTGAGCAGAGCGAGCGAATCGGAGACGTGCTCACCGACCGCGTCGCCATCACGAATCCGCTCGACTATCACACGTTCATATGGGACCACGAACCAGAGCTGACGGAGTGTTTCACTGCGGCTCTCGACGGTGCGGCCGATGCCGCCATGCTGGTTCTCGACTGGCCGAACGCCGCCAGCAAGGATGCGTCGTGGTGGCCGACCTTGCGTGCGATTGCGGCCGCGAGGGCGACTACCGGTACGCCAACCGTGGTGTCGGCGAGCATTGCCGACAACATGCCTGACGCCGTATGCGACGAGATTCGCCGGCTGGGAATGGTGGCTGGGTATTCGATCGACGAGACACTCTCGGCAATGGGTGCAGCCGCTCGCGTTGGGTCGTCGTACGAGAGTGCCACGCCGACGATGCACCTGCCGTCATCCCCTGCGACTGGTTCGAACGCCATATTGACGGAGCACGCGGCAAAGGTGCTTCTGCAACGAGCTGGCTGCGACGTGCCCGAATCCGTCGTACTCGGGCCGCAGCATCCGATGCCCGACGTTGCGTTTCCTGTGGTGGTCAAGGCCGTTGGGCTGTTGCACAAGTCGGACCATGGTGGAGTGATCGTCAACGTTGCGAACCAAACGGCCTTGGCTTCGGCGGTCGAGCGGGTGCGCCTGTTGAGTGACGCCGCTCTCGTCGAACGCCAGGTGACCGACGTGGTTGCAGAGTTGCTCGTAACGGCGCGTCGAGAGCATCCCATCGGTGTGACGCTCACGCTCGGGGCGGGCGGCGAACTCGTGGAACTCATCGACTCGACCGCTACAGCACTCCTGCCGGTCGATGACGCCGGCGTGATGGAGCTACTCGATCGGGTGTCGATCGGCCGGATTCTCAGCGGAATCCGTGGCAGGGCACCAGCGAATGTCGCTGCCGTGATCGAGTGCATTCAGGCGATTTCGTCACTCTTGATCGATCGTCCTGACATTGTCGAAATCGAAGTCAATCCGTTGCTCGCGACCACGACATCTGCGGTGGTCGTGGACGCACTCATCACGCTCGAGGAGGCGCCCCAATGACCAACCCGATTTCTGTCCGTCGTGACGGCGCCGTGCTCGAGATCACTCTTGACCGTCCGAAGGCCAACGCCATCGATGCGCCGACCAGTCGGCTTCTGGGTGACCAGTTCATGGCCTTCCGCGATGATCCGTCGCTGCGAGTTGCGATCCTCACCGGTGCCGGAGATCGATTCTTCAGCGCAGGGTGGGATCTCAACGCGGCTGCCGAAGGCGAGGAGTACGAGTCGGACTACGGGCCGGGAGGGTTCGGAGGATTCGGTGAGCTCCCCGACCTGAACAAGCCGGTGATCCTCGCCATCAACGGCCTCGCCGTCGGCGGCGGATTCGAGATGACGATGGCGGCCGACTTCGTGGTGGCCGCAGAACACGCAGAGTTCTTCCTACCGGAAACCTCGATCGGCATCATCCCCGACGTCGGCACCGTCCGATTGCCAAGATTGCTGCCTCATCAGTTGGCCATGGAGCTGTTGCTCACCGGGCGCCGCTGCGGCGCCGTCGAGGCGTTGCGTCACGGCTTCGTCAATCGAGTGGTACCGGCGAACGAGCTGATGCCGGCCGCTCGAACTCTCGCTGCCGACATCGTCGCGAAAGCCCCGCTGGCGGTAGCCGCGATCCTCGACCTCGTGCGGCGCACTCGTTCCCTCCCGGTCGCCGACGCGTTTGCCTTGATGCGATCGGGAACCGTCGACCTCTACGAAGCCATGCTGGTGAGCGAAGACGCAGCAGAAGGCCCCCTCGCGTTCACCGAAAAGCGACCACCAAAGTGGCAAGGCACCTGAGCCGGCGAGGTCCTCCGTTCTCGTACGGTGATGCCCCCCTGCGGCCTGGCGGCCGCGTCCCCCCAACACTCGCTGCGCTCGCGAGGGGGACAAATGCTCTCGCTGCGCCCGCGAGGGGACGGATGCCTTTTCCTCCCCCGTCGACGAAGGAGACGTTTGGGGGAGGCGGCACCGCTAGGTGCGGAGGGGGCACAACAGAAGAAAGTCGATCGCGTACGACGGTTTGTGACGCGGCAACCTTGAGGCTCCTCGTACGGTGATGCCCCCCTGCGGCCCAGAGGCCGCGTCCCCCCAACACTCGCTGCGCTTGCGAGGGGGACAAATGCTCTCGCTGCGCCCGCGAGGGGACGGATGCCTTTTCCTCCCCCGTCGACGAAGGAGACGTTTGGGGGAGGCGGCACCGCTAGGTGCGGAGGGGGCACAACGTTGTGGGTCGATCGCGTCCGTTGAGTGCAGGACGCGGCAACCTTGAGGCTCCTCGTACGATGATGCCCCCCTGCGGCCCAGAGGCCGCGTCCCCCCAACACTCGCTGCGCTCGCGAGGGGGACAAATGCTCTCGCTGCGCCCGCGAGGGGACGGATGCCTTGTCCTCCCCCGTCGACGAAGGAGACGATTGGGGGAGGCTAGGAGGGGGCACAACGGATGGAGGTCGACCGCCGCCCAAGACCGCAAACGCGACGGTGTTGGGGCTTCTCGTACGGTGATGCCCCCCTGCGGCCTAGGAGGCCGCGTCCCCCCAACACTCGCTGCGCTCGCGAGGGGGACAAAGAAACACCCGCTGCGCTCGCGAGCGGGGCACGTTCCGTTTCCTCCCCCGTCGACGAAGGAGACGTTTGGGGGAGGCTAGGAGGGGGCACAACGGATGGAGGTCGATCGCATTCGTAGACCTCAGAACGCGGCGACCGGAGTGCGTCCTCGTACGGTGATGCCCCCCTGCGGCCTAGGAGGCCGCGTCCCCCCAACACTCGCTGCGCTCGCGAGGGGGACGGTTTTTCCTCCCCCGTCGACGTAGGAGACGTTTGGGGGAGGAGGCGCCGCTAGGCGCGGAGGGGGCACACGGGTAGTGGTCGATCCCGTCTGGGAAGCTCAGCACGCGGCGACGGGCGACCTCGCTTTACGCCAGTTCCGCTATCAGTTTGGCTACTAGTGCGGTCCAGCCTGTTTGGTGGCTGGCTCCTAGGCCTCGGCCGGTGTCGCCGTCGAAGTATTCGAAGAACAATGGGTTCTCTCCCCTGGCGCCGTACGTCCACTCTCCTGCTTCGTTCTGGTCGAACAGCGAGACCAGGCGTCTCGCCAACTCTTGCGCTGCCTCGCCCAGCGTCATCTCGACGCCCGAGCCCGTCGGGCACTCGATGGTGAATCGATCGCCGTAGTAGGCGTGGTACTCACGCAGCGCCTCGATGAGCAGGTAGTTGATTGGGAACCAAATCGGGCCGCGCCAGTTGGAATTGCCGCCGAAGAGCCCCGACTGGGACTCTCCTGGCTCGTATCCGATCTCGAAGAGTCGGCCGCCGAGTTCGATGTCGAACGGTTCTTCCTCGTGGGCCTTCGACAGCGATCGGATGCCGAACGGCGAGAGGAACTCGTCGGGATCGAAAGTCCGCTTCAGGATGGCCCGCAGCCGTGACTCGTCCACCACGGACAGCAGGTGATTGTGCGACCTGCCCTCCTCCAGCGCGGGAGCCATGCACGCGGCCAACTCCGGTCGATGTTT
>JABDJC010000148.1 GCA_013003395.1 Acidimicrobiia bacterium | reverse complement strand
TTGGACGAATCCGTCGAACCGGTTCCCATCGTCAGCGCCTCTGGATCGAGAATCCACCGCCGATGCCCTACCGACTCGTTGCCCGTCCCGAAGTCCCAAACGTATCCGTAGATCGCCGCCGGCCCGGCCGAGCCCAAGAAGAGATTCGAACTTCCTGCAGCTTCGGCGCCGTCGGCTGAGTAGCAATCCCATGATGGGTCGGGGTTGTGAGGATCGACGCCCTCGAATGTGCCTCGGGCCTTCATCATGAGTGCCGCTTCCTGGGCTTTGGCGTCGAAGGTGTTGTCGAACGTCACTGCCGGGAGACCAGCCATCGCCCTGAAGTAGTTGAGGGTTTCGAGAGTGGCATCCTCGTACGCCTGGCTGGTGGTGCCGGCTGTGCACGTGGCAACCGAACCCGTCCAGCCGTGGTCGACGTTGAACTGCGGCAGGAATCGCTCGTGATAGGCGTCGACAACGTCCCGCTTGTCGTTCAGTTCGATGTCGGGGTGTGAGCTGAACGGGACCGCGAACGAGGTCACCGGCTGCCGAGTGTCCTGCAGCGGAGCCGACATCAGGCCCTCGTCAGGCGCAGCAGCTGCGGCTGCAACCGTGCTCAGCGCAGCAAGCGCAACGATGGTGAGGAGAAGCCTTGCTCTCATCGCTCGAGCTGCGCGAACGCTTGGTCGATTTCGACGAGGGCCGCTCGTAGCTCGCCGGCGAGATCCGCCAACGGTGTGTCCACGAGAGAGACGTCGATCGGAACATCGATGTCGATGGGGATGTCGACGGCCACCGGGAACGACTCGCTGATGGTGAAAGGGATCACCAGATCGATCGGCACGATGACGTCAACAGGCACCGAGACGTCCAACGGTATCTCGACCCCGAGTGGTCCGTCGATGGTGATGGTGGTGTCGATGACTTCGTTGATCGGGATCTCGGTGACGATGGGGATGTCGATGGTGCGCTCGAAGTCGATGCTCGTGCGCACCGGCAGCGTCTCATTGACGTTCACATCGACCGAAAACGTGGTGGTCTCGAGATCGACCAATCGCACGTCGAGCTCGGCGATGAACTCTCGAGCAGGCGATGCGATCGACCCGATGCCGTCTTGGATCAGCGCTGATTCGCCTGCGAGGAACGCAACCCCGCTCTCGAGCTGGTCGATGCGATCGCTCTGGGCGGCGGTTTGACCTGACAGCACGCTGACCCAGATGGCCATTCCAACGACGGCGACCGCCATAACGGGTACGGCATAGCGATTGATCAAACTCGATTCCTCCTGGTGGGTCAGCGGCGAACGCGAGCCGCAATCCTACGGAGTCGACCGGTTATGCCACCTTTGTTTGGCGCGGGCGTCGAGTGCCGAGTCTCTCGACCGGCCTCCTCTGGTGCCTGTGGTGATCCTGCGGATGACTCCTGAACCGGGGTCGCGACTGCGGCACCTTGCCGCATGTCGGACAGCTGCTGCCGCAAGAATCTGGCCTCCGTTTCGGCCTTCGCCGCTCGCTCTCTTGCGTCCGCGAGTTGCTGTCCCGCCTCGTGGAGATTGCCGAGCTGCGCCAGCATGCGGTCCCAAGCGGCGATCGGCACGAGAACTGTTCCGGGCGGTGGTCCGGACGGCGAGTGGTCGACCTCTGCGGCGCTCCGGTTTGGGGTCGGCGTGCCCATCGAAGTGGCTCGATCAGTGGCGGCCTGCAGCGAGATCATCCAGCGCCCCTCGATGAGCTGGCCCGGGATCCTGCCCTTCTTGGCCCAGTTGCGCAAGGTCGTGGTGGAAACGCCAGTCGACTCGCTGGCCGCGCGCAGCGAGACCCATTCGGCGGGGCGACGGTCAGCGGTCGCGGGCGCGGTCGGCTTCGGCGCGGCTGGTGGAGGCGACGTTCCGCGGTTGGCGCGCAGCGTCTCCGTTTCCCACATGAATGCCGGATCGCGTTCCACGGACTCCTTCGACGTCGCTCAGACCGGGCATGGTAGAACGACGAACTCAACCCAACCGGTGGGCCTCCAAGCTCGCCCGATCGACCCACTCGAGGACTCTGGCGTGCGTCGCTTCGAGAATCACCGGTGGTGCCGCTCCCGCCTCGAACGCTTCCTGCCACCGCGCGGCGCACAGGCACCATCGATCACCAGGTCGGAGGCCGTCGAAGTGCGGTCCAGGAGTGCTCAGATCATTGCCGACGCTGGCGGAGAACTCGAGAAACTCGGCAGTGACCTGCGCGCACACGACATGCACCCCAAAGTCGTCGGGCCCGGTGTTGCAGCAGCCGTCTCGATAGAAACCTGTCAACGGTTCCAGACCGCACATCTCCAGTTCGCCACCCAACACGTTTTGCGCCATGGAGACATGCCAGCACATCCGAGACCCTCAGCCAAGCCATGAACAGGCTCACCGGTGCGGCTCTAGGATGCGCCCCGGAGGTACAGCGTGGTTGAGCGGCAGCCCTCGGCATCCGAGGTGCGGGATCTGGTGAGGAAAGTTGTCGACGGCATTCTGGCGTCCGACTCGCTTCCTCCATCGCCGGCTGCTCCCCGCGAACCTGAAGCACCCGCCCAGCCGATCGGCTCAGGCGACGTCGCCATCGGATCGGACCACGGCGGGTACCGCATGAAGGAGCACCTGGCGTTTCGCCTGCGTGAAGCCGGCCATGAAGTGGTCGACGTCGGCACCGACTCCAATGATGCGGTGGACTACCCGGACTTCGCTCGTGCCGTCGCCGACCTGGTCGCCGCAGGCACTGTCACCGCCGGAATCGTCGTGGACGGCGCAGGCATCGGATCGGCCATGGCCGCCAACAAGGTGCCCGGCGTGCGTGCAGCTCTCTGCTACGACCTGTCCACGGCTCGCAACAGCAGAGAACACAACCACGCAAACGTCTTGACGCTCGGGGCCGGGATGATCGGCAACGCCCTCGCCTGGCAGATCGTCCAGGAGTGGCTGGCCACGCCGTGGGGTGAAGGACGGCACGCACGCCGTGTCGAAAAGATCACCGCCATCGAAAACGCTCACACAGCCGGGCAACTACGGACGGTCGGTTGATGGACCGCGACCGACTCATCGAAGCGGT
>JABDJC010000147.1 GCA_013003395.1 Acidimicrobiia bacterium | reverse complement strand
CTGATCCGTACGAGGGACTTGGAGTCAACTCGCACGAGCAGCTCGCAGGTATAGCTCGCCTGGCACGAAGTCGGATCAACGCTCATTGGATGTCAGAGGGCGTCTGGATGCTGGACCCCGATCGGGTGTATATCGACGCCGATGTCACGCTCGAGTCCGGGGTCCACCTCCATCCCGATGTCCAGCTGCGCGGATCGACCGTCGTGCGGTCCGGTGCCGAGGTCGGCCCCAACGTGGTCGCCGACGACTGTGAAATCGGCGCCAATGCGCGCGTTCTCTACGCAGTGATGAGCCAGGCTCGATGCGGCGAGAACGCCTCGGTTGGGCCGTTCGCATATCTTCGGCCGGGAGCGGAACTCGCGGAGCGCGCCAAAGCCGGCACGTTTGTCGAGCTGAAGAACACGAAGGTCGGACCGAATTCCAAGGTGCCTCACCTCTCGTACATGGGCGACGCCACGATCGGGGTCGACTCCAACATCGGCGCAGGAACCATCACCTGCAATTACGACGGATACGAGAAGCACGCAACGGTTGTTGGCGATCGCGTCAAGATCGGATCAGACACCATGCTCGTGGCTCCAGTCGAAATCGGGGACGACGGGTGGACCGCGGCCGGCTCGGTGATCGTCAAAGACGTCCCACCGGGTTCGCTGGGAGTGTCCCGTTCGCCTCAGAAGGAGGTCGCGGGTTACGCTGACCGCCGCCGCCAACGTGCCGAGAGAGAAGGCTGATGGAGCTCCAAGACAAGCGCCGCATGATCCTGTTCAGCGGGTCCGCCAACCCCGGCCTCGCCGAAGACATCTCCGAATTGTTGGACCTGCCTCTGGGTGGCGTGCAGCGGTCAGTTTTTGCCAGCGGAGAGATCTACATCCGCTATCTCGAGAGCGTCCGCGGTGCCGATTGTTTCGTCATACAGAGTCACAGCGAGCCCGTGAACTTCCACATCATGGAACAGCTCATCATGATCGACGCCCTCAAGCGTGCGTCGGCTCGTCGCATCACTGCGGTCGTACCGTTCTTCGGGTATGCACGACAGGACAAGAAGGGCATGCCACGTGAGCCCATCACCGCCCGGTTGATGGGGGACTTGTTCCTCTCCGCAGGCGCCGATCGCATCGTCTCTGTGGACCTCCACACCGGACAGATCCAGGGATTTGTCAGCACGCCATTCGACCACCTGACCGGCACCCCGGTCCTCGTCGACTACCTCGCAGCCTCCCTCACCGGTCCGATGACGATCGTGTCGCCTGACAGCGGCCGAGTGAAAGTCGCCGCTCGTTTTGCCAGCCACCTCGACGCCGACGTCGCGTTTGTGCACAAACGACGTCGCGCCGACGTTCACAACGCCGTCACTGCGCTCGAAGTGATCGGAGAAGTCGACGGACGTCATGCCGTGATCGTCGACGACATGATCGACACCGCCGGCACCGTGTGTGCTGCTGCCGAGTTGCTCAAGCAGCGAGGCGCAATCAGCGTTCACGCCTTGGCCACGCACGGCATCCTGTCACCGCCTGCCGTCGACCGCCTCAAAAACGCTCCGATCGAAGAAGTCGTCATCACCAACACGCTGCCGGTACCCGATGACGCGAGACATCTCGACAAGCTTCGAGTTCTGTCGATCGCATCCGTTCTGGCCGACACGATGCAAGCGATCTTCACCGAGAGCTCTGTGAGCGCCATTTTCAAGGGTGAAAACATCTGACCGGACCGAATCGACTTTGCCAGTTTGCGCCGCGAACCGCATAATGGTGGTTCCAGTTTTTCAGGAGACTTCTCATGGATCAGGTCAATCTCACTGCAGAGGCGCGCGCCACGCGCGGAACTCGCCCCGCCAAGCGTTTGCGCCGGGAGGGACAAGTTCCTGCCGTCGTTTACGGGCGAGGTCACGAGGCGGTTTCGGTGTCGGTCGACGCCAAGCAGCTGTACCGCGTCCTGCACACCGATTCGGGTCTGAACGCCATCATCAACCTCGAGCTGACGAACGGTGAAAAACTGCTGACCGTCGCTCGTGAGGTGCAGCGTCATCCTGTGCGCGGAACCATCAGCCACCTCGATTTCATCCAGGTGTCGCTCGATGAGGAAATCGAAGCCGACGTGTCGATCGACTTCGAAGGTGAGCCGGTCGGCGTCTCTGCCGACGGCGGAATCGTCGAAACTCTCGAGGCGACCATTGCTCTCTCGGCACTGCCGACCGCGATTCCGTCGAGCGTCCCAGTCGACATCAGCGCATTGCATATCGGTGACACATTGCGGGTCAGCGACCTTCCAGTGATCGAAGGCGTCACCTACCTTCTCGATGAGGATGCTCCACTGTTGACGGTTGCAGCACCGCGACTCGAAGAAGTCGAAGAAGAGCCCATCGATCTCGAAGAGGGCGAAGAACCCGCCGAAGACGACGAAGAGGGCGGCGACGACGACGAGGGCGACGAGGGCTGATCATCCGACGATCACTCGTCGTCGGTCTGAGGAACCCTGGCAGCGCCTACGAGTTCACGCGACACAATGTTGGGGCCGAAGCCGTCCAGGCGGTAGCTCGTCGATACGACGCGAAGTTCTCCCGCCTGAAGCGTCGCATTCGGATGGAGGTTGCCGACGTTCGCGTGGGCGAGTCGCCAGCTGTGCTCGGCCTGCCTCAGCTCTTCATGAACGAGTCCGGTCAGGCGATCTCTCCGGTGGTCGACTACTACAACATCGAGCTGAACGACTTGCTGGTGGTGCATGACGACATCGATTTGCCCTTTGGCAAGATGCGAGTGCAACTCGGCCGGTCGGCTGGTGGCAACAACGGTGTGAAATCGACCATCGGTTCGCTCGGAACGCCCGACTTCTGGCGGCTAAAGCTCGGTGTCGGTCGGCCACCTGGTTCCGTCGATCCGGCGGTCTTCGTGTTGAAACCCTTCTCCAAGAGAGAGCGGCCGGAAATCGACTTGATGGTGGAGCAGGCGGCGGACGTCGTCGAGGCGTTCATCAGCTCCGGCGGCGAAAGCGCGCGGCAAGTTGCCGGCGACTTGAATAGTCCGTCATGACATACATCGGCGCACTCGATCAAGGAACCACAAGCACTCGCTTCGTCGTCGTCGACGACTCGGGAAGGTTCGTGGCCACGTCGCAGATGGAGCACGAACAGATCTTCCCGCAACCCGGGTGGGTCGAGCACGATCCTCTCGAGATCTGGCGCAACACCGAGACGGTCATCACCAATGCTCTCGCCAAGGCCGGAATCGCGGCGAAGGATCTCACGGCTGTGGGTATCACCAACCAGCGGGAAACCACGATGGTGTGGGACGCTGCGACCGGTGAGCCGATCGCCAACGCCATCGTCTGGCAAGACACCCGCACTGATCGACTCGTTGCCGACATCGGAGGTCTGATCGGACCGGATCGCTTTCGCACCGAAACCGGACTGCCATTGGCGACATACTTTGCGGGTCCGAAAGCCCGCTGGTTGCTTGACACGGTTCAAGGAGCAAGAGCGCGAGGCGAGGCAGGCGAACTGCTCTTTGGAACGATGGACTCGTGGGTCATCTGGAAGTTGACCGGCGAGCACGTCACCGATGTGACAAACGCCAGTCGAACATTGCTGATGAATCTGTCGACACTCGATTGGGATGACGAGCTGCTCGACGCCATCGGAGTTCCGGCAGCCATGCTCCCAGAGATTCGGCCGTCCATTGGATCGTTCGGGACCACGACCGGAGTGCTCGAGGGCGTGGAGATTCTCGGAGTGCTCGGTGACCAGCAGGCCGCGATGTTCGGTCAAGCCGCGTTCAACCGCGGCGACGCCAAGAACACATACGGCACAGGGTGTTTCATGTTGGTCAACACCGGCACGGCTCAGGTGGCGTCGGAACATGGATTGCTCACCACGGTCGCCTACCAGTGGGGCGGCAATCCCGCTTCCTACGCGCTGGAAGGCTCGATTGCTATTGCTGGAGCCGGCGTGCAGTGGTTGAGGGACAATCTCGGAATAATCGACAGTGCCCCAGAGGTGGAGGCACTGGCATCGAGGGCGCCAGACAATGGCGGCGTGTATTTCGTCCCTGCGTTCTCAGGGCTGTTTGCCCCCTATTGGCGATCCGACGCGAGAGGGGTCATCGCGGGCCTCAGCAGGCACTCAGATGCGTCGCATCTGGCCAGGGCGACACTCGAAGCCGTTGCCTACCAATCCCGCGACGTCTTGCAGGCGATGGAAGCCGACGCCGGCGTGACCTTGGCGTCTCTGAAAGTGGACGGCGGGATGGTGGCCAACGAATTGCTGATGCAGTTTCAGGCGGACATTCTCGATGTCCCGGTCGTTCGGCCGGTCGTCACCGAGACGACGGTCTTGGGGGCTGCCTATGCCGCAGGGCTCGCCTCCGGCGTGTGGTCAGGGTTCGAGGAGCTGGCAAGCCAGTGGGCCGAAGATCGGCGATTCGAACCGGCGATGGCACCTGAACTGCGGCGCCAGTTGTACGCCGATTGGCAGAAGGCGGTCGAGCGGACCTTCGGCTGGGTCGACTGAACCGGTACCATCATCGATCTCGAACAGAGGTAGCTATGTCTTGGCCGGACAGAATCGCATATCTACGGATCGCCCTGGTGCCGGTGATCATGGCACTGATTCTGTACGCCACAGATGGCGGACCCGGATACGTTGTGGCGCTCGGGGTGTTCATCGTGGCGGCCGTATCTGACTTCTTGGACGGCTACCTGGCGCGGCGGTGGGACATCGCGACCGTTTTGGGCGGCTTTCTCGATTCCGTCGCCGACAAGCTCTTGGTCCTTGGCGCGCTGACCGCGCTGGTCAAGGTCGGCAGGGCCTGGACTTGGGCCCTTTTCATCATCGTTGCCCGTGAGCTCGCGGTCATGGGGCTTCGAGGTGTGGCGGCGCTCGGCAAGGAAGGGGTCCCTCCGAGCATATGGGGCAAGGCGAAGGCTTGGGTCCAGTTCACCGCCATTGGCCTCGCGATGGTGAGGCTGAGCGATCAGTGGGGGCCGTTGTACCTCGATGAGTACTTCATGATCCTCGCCGTCGTGGTGACGTTGCTGTCTGGCTACGAATACTTCGTTCGCTACCAACGCGTATTCCGCCTCGAACGAAACTCCGTCTGA
>JABDJC010000134.1 GCA_013003395.1 Acidimicrobiia bacterium | reverse complement strand
CTGTTCCATTCGGATGCGGGGACGTTCCAGTCGGTGAGAGCGGCCTGCCACGAGTCGTATCCGTCTGGCGGCGGCTGGAGGATGTAGTGCAGTGCCTCGGCCCAAAACGTGGAAAGTGCCGCCGGATCTGCACAATCGATGACTACCTGAATCGATGCTGCCATGGCCTCCCTCTCAGCTCTGGTAGACGCAGAATTCGTTGCCTTGTGGGTCCGCCATGACCGTCCAGGTGGGAAAGCCGGGCTCGGACACCTCGCGAACGCGAGTACCGCCGAGGGCAATGACCAACTCCTCTGCTTCGCGCCGGTCTGGAACTCGAATGTCGAGATGCAGGCGGTTTTTCACGGTCTTGGCGTCGTCCACCGCTTGGAATGCGAGATGCGGTCCATCAGTGGACATCTTCGACATGTACGCATACGTCTCGTTGCGAAATACGACCTCGAGGTCGAGCATCTGGGACCAGAACGCCACCGCCTGGTCGAGATCGGACGTGTCGTGCATCACGGCGGTGACCGTCCACGACTCAGCCATCAGCGGATTACTGCAGGAATCGCCTGCAGCAGTCTGATGGCGTGTTCACGCTTTGCGCCGGCACCCATCATGCCGACTCGCCACACCGAGCCGGCAAACGGACCGAGGCCCCCGCCGATTTCGATCTGATGGTCGTGCAGCAGAGAGGCTCGAGCCTTGGCATCGTCGACACCATCAGGGAACCGCGCGGCCGTCAGCTGGGGAAGGCGGTGTTCAGCTGGGGCGACCATCTCGAAGCCCAGTCTCTCCAGACCGTCTTGCAGGAATCGACCGGTGTCCGAGTGCCTCCGCCAACGCGATTCGAGCCCTTCGGCGAGGACCAATCGCAGCCCCTCGTGCAGACCGTAGATGGCTGAGATCGGGGCTGTGTGGTGATAGGCGCGAGCAGCTGAGCCGTCTTTCCAGTAGGCCGCCAGCAGGTTGAGGTCGAGATACCACGACCGAACCGGTTCGCTCCTGCGCGCCACCGCATGCACGGCACGGTCCGAGAAGGTCACAGGTGCGAGACCCGGCGGGACTGACAGACACTTCTGTGTGCCCGAGTAACACGCGTCGATGCCCCACTCGTCCACCTGGATCTCGATGCCACCGAGTGAGGTGACGGCATCGACCAGGAGGAGCGGTTCGGGGCCGAGCGCAGGGCGGAGTTCTTCGATCGGCTGGCGTACGCCTGTTGACGTCTCGGCGTGCACGACGCCCACGACTTTGGCGTGGTGTCGACGAGCGGTCTCTGCGAGTCGATCCGTTGACACGGCCTCGCCCCACGGCGCATCGACCGCGATGACCTCGGCCCCGGCGCGCTTTGCGACCTCGGCCATCCTCCCGCCGAACACGCCGTTGACGCCGACGACAAAGACGTCGCCGGGCTCGACGAGGTTGTGTACTGCCATCTCCATTCCGGCAGATCCGGTGCCCGACGCAGGGAAGGTCATCTGGTTGGCGGTCTGGAAGACCGTCCGCAGTCCGGCTGAGACGTCGTCCATGACTTTCAAGAAGTACGGATCCAGATGACCGACGATGGGCTTGGCCTGCGCCGCCAGTACGGATCCCTCGACGGGCGAGGGGCCTGGTCCCATGAGATACCGATGGGGTGGTTCGAGTCGATGCATCGTCGCGAACGGTAGTACGTGACCGTGGATGTTTGGAGGAGAGATCGGCCTGACCAAGCGCCTACGCTGGCGCCATGAGTGACATACCGGTTGGCTTACACCCCAAAGGTCTCCCTGAGACCGTCATCCCCGCGGAGGACGATGCAGTGCTTGCGGCGTTCGTTACGGCGAAACAATCCGATGCCGAGCAACTCAAGAGCGCCGTGGCTGCGGTCGTCGCTGCGAACCCGCGGTTTCTCGCCGGTTGGGCCGAGTTGGGCGACCTCAGCGACGGCATCGAGGCGTACGCCTACTACCGCATCGGGTACCACCGAGGACTCGACAAACTCCGCGCTGCCGGTTGGCGGGGCTCTGGTTATGTCCGCTGGCGACATCCGGAGAACCAGGGTTTCTTGCGCTGCCTCGTCGGCCTCGGTAACTCAGCAGCCGAGATCGGAGAGCAAGATGAGGTCGATCGCATCCGGCAGTTCATACATCAGCTGGACCCGGATATGGACAACTCAGGCCAGCGGTAGCGAGTAGACGGTCAACGGTTCGATGTCACAGCCGGCTCGCCGGACTGCGCCCACGAGCCAGTCGACCTTTGGAATCATGAATTCGATGCTGTCCACGCCGAGGTCGACCGCAAGGTCGACCAGCGACCGCGTCAACGCGTAGGCGTCTTCTTCCGAGGTTTCCATCCAAGCCACCTGGAGCTCATCAGCTCGAGGGATCGCCATCGCCCAGCCGGCCCGGGCCTCGAACAACATGCCATTGCGGCCGGCGTGTTCGAGGTCATCGATTTCGAGCCGTCGCCAGCGCCAATCGCGGCCGAAGAGGTTTCTCGCCGGCGCCGCCAGTGGACCCGATGTCCATGACAAGTAGGCAGGACCCGATTCGCCCGATGGCGCCTGCATCACCTTCTCTGCTGTAGCAACTCGCTGACCACCGTTGCCCTCTGGAACCGGCGAAGCAGCGCCAACCGCCCTCTTGGCGTAGACCCAGTGGCAGGTCGGGCGATAACCGAGCGCTGCGGTCTGGCTGATGGCACCCTCATTCCAGTCCTCGATGGCGAGCCGCGCCACCCTGGCGCCTCGAGACTTGGCCCAAGTGGTGAGATCCTGGTTGAGTCTCGATGCGAGGCCGCGGCGCCGCGATGCCGGCTCGACCCTGGCGGCTTGCAGCCATGCCTCGATCGGACTCAGCAGCGTGCAGACGGCGAGCGCCACAGGGTGGTCGTCAGCGTTGGCGGCGACCAACACCTGTGTGGCGTCGTCGGCCAACCACTCTTCAAAGCGCTCGGGAACGTAATCGCCCCAGGAGAACGTGTCGCGGGTGAAGGCCGTGATCGATTCGAGGTCGCCCTGCACTGCAGGCCTGATCGTGTGGTCCATCGTCCGAGCTTAGGAAGCAGTCCGCAGTCTCAGTACTTCGCGAGTTCGATGGCTCGTTCGATGATGCCTTCGGTGTTGGGCATCACGGCCGCCTCCAGCGCCGCCCCGAACGGGAACGACGGTACGTCAGGCGATGCGTACCGCTTGATCGGGGCATCGAGCCAGTCGAAGGCCTTCTCGCCGATTTGGGCTGCGATTTCGGCTCCGAAGCCACCGAACTCGTTGTCCTCGTGGACGATCAGGACCTTGCCATTGTGCTTGATAGCGGCTTCGATGGACGGCCAATCGAGTGGTCGGATAGACCGCAGGTCGAGCACCGAGGCCTCGACTCCTTGTTCTGCCAACTTCTTGGCTGCGTCACCCGCGAAGTGCGCCATCGTTCCATAGGCGATGATCGTCAGGTCGTCCCCGACTCGCCGCAGCGCCGCCTTGCCGATCGGCACGCGGTGCGGTCCGTCTGGATAAGGTCCCTTGGCGAGTCGGTACAGCTTCTTCGGTTCCAGGAACATCACCGGATCGGGATCTTCGAGCGCCTCCCACAGCAGGCCTTTGGCATCGGAGGGCGTCGACGGGATGACGACCTTGAGACCAGGGACGTGGGCGTAGAACGCCTCGATCGACTGGCTGTGATAGAGCGCTCCGTGGATTCCTCCGCCGTACGGAACCCTGATCACCAACGGGCATCCCCACCGTCCATTGGAGCGATAGTGGATGCGGGCGACTTCGGAAACGATCTGGTCGAACGCGGGATGGATGAAGTCGGCGAACTGAATCTCCGCGATTGGGCGGCCGCCGGCGGCCGCAATGCCGACTCCGATGCCGACAATCAGCGACTCGGCGAGGGGGGCGTTGAATGAGCGATCGAGGCCAAACGCTTCTGAGAGTCCGACCGATGCCTTGAAGACTCCGCCCTTGGGATCGGCAACGTCTTCGCCGAACAGTACGACATCGTCATTGGCCGCCATCAGCTCATGCAGCGCCCGGTTGACGCCGGTGATGAGATTGACCGACTCGCCCCCTGGGGGCTCTTCGACGGTGATCGCGGGTTCGCCCGGCTCGATGGGTTTGGCGTAGACGAAGCTGAACGCGTCGCTGGCGTCCGGTGCGGCGTCGGCGTTGGCGACAGCCTTCGCGATCTCGTCGGTCACCTCGTCCGCGATCAACCGTTCGGTGTTCTCGTCGAGCATCCGGTTTTCCACGAGGTACTGGTGCAGCTGCTCGATCGGGTCCCGACGGCGCCATGCGAGTACTTCTTCGGGCGAGCGATACAGGCGGTCGTCGTCGTCTGAAGTGTGCGCGTAGTACCGATACGTCATCGCCTCGATCAGCGTTGGACCTGCGCCCGAGCGAGCTCTGGCAACGGCCTCACGCATGGTCTTGTTCACTTCGAAGATGTCGTTGCCGTCGATCTGGAATCCGGGGACGCCGTAGCCTTGTGCCCGATCAGCCACATTTCCCGCTACCTCTTGTGCCACCGGCACCGAGATCGCATAGAGGTTGTTCTCGATGACGAAGATGATCGGCAGTTCGTGAATCGCAGCGAAGTTCATGGCTTCGTGCCAGTCGCCCTCGGACGTGGCGCCCTCTCCGGAGAACACGGCGACGACGCCTTCGGATCCGGTTCGCTTCAGGCGGTATGCAACTCCACACGCGTGTGGGAACTGGGTGGCGATCACCGACGAGTGCGTGAAGATGTTCAGGTCTGGCTCCGACCAGTGGTTCGGCATCTGGCGACCGCCACTCGCCGGGTCGCCTTCCTTCGAGAACACCGACAGAAAGATGTCTTCTGCCGTCACGCCCAAGGCGAGGTTGAAGGCCACGTCCCGGTAGTACGGCAGCGACCAGTCCTTGGAAGGATCGAGCGCCTTGGCCGCACCTACCTGAACGCCTTCGTGGCCCGACACTGAAACGACGAACGGCACGCGTCCTTGTCGGTTGAGCGCGAACAGACGTTCATCGAGGCGACGCGCAAGCAGCATCGTCCGGTACATCGAGACGAGGTCTTCACGGTCGAGACCTAGTTCGAGGTGAGCGTCCGCTTTCATCGATGGGAGCCTTTCTGGAGCGGCGGCATGGGGAGTGAGGCGACCGACGCGATTCGTTCGGTTGCGATGGCCATTGCCGCGGCGTGCGGCGTTGTTGCTTGGTCACTAGCACGGTCGAGGATCGAATCAACGGTGGTCTCGATCCTCTTGACGACTTCGATGGCTCGGTCCCATGAGTAGGTCCTGCCTGCAGCCTCGTCGGCGATGTTGATGATTCCGCCGGCGTTGGCGACGAAATCCGGGACGTATACGATCTCGTGATCCTCGAGGCGTTCTGCGTCTTTGTCTTCCCCGAGCTGGTTGTTTGCGGACCCGACGACCGCCTCGCACATCAGGAGGGGGATCGTTGATTCGGTGAGCACGGCGCCCATGGCGCACGGCGCCAGGATGTCGCACTCGGTGAACAGAATCTCGTCTGGCGCGACGCTGGTCACTCCGTGAACCTCGACCAGGCGGGCCACTTCGGCGGCGTTGATGTCGGCAATGATCACATGGGCGCCGGCGTCGGTGAGTAGTTCGACAAGTGCGCCGCCGACCTTCCCGACTCCCTGCACCGCAACCCGTTTGCCGTGAAGGTTCGGATCGTTCCACAGCGAGGCGGCCGCGGCACGCATTGCGTGGAAGACGCCGAGGGCAGTTGCGGGCGAAGGATCTCCTGACCCTCCGCGAGCCTGTGGCAGTCCGGTCACATGCCGAGTCTCTTTGGCGATGAGTTCCATGTCGCCGGTCGTCGTGCCGACGTCTTCGGCTGTCACATATCGTCCGCCGAGAGAATCGATCAGCCGACCGTACGCCCGAAAAAGCCGCTCGCTCTTGAGCTGGCGGGGATCACCGATGATGACTGCCTTGCCGCCACCGAGATCGAGACCTGAAACGGCAGCCTTGTACGACATCCCTTCCGAGAGGCGCATGACATCGACGATCGCCTCGGTTTCATTCGGATATGCAAAAAAGCGAGTCCCGCCTAGAGCGGGACCGAGAGTTGTGGAATGTATGGCAATGATGGCACGAAGGCCGGAGGCTGGGTCAGACCCGAAGAGTACCTCCTCGTGTCCGTCGAATGTCTCGAATATGTCCAAGGGCTCATGCCCCCTAGGTCGCGGTGCTCAGGATTGTAGTGGGTGCAACGAGATGGATGCGGGCGGTGTCGATCGATTTCGGTACGATGGCGCGATGATCAGATCGGCATACTTGCGGGTGTACGTCCCAGAGACGTCAGCGCGCTCTTGGGACCGCCATGTTGCGGCCGATGAGGCGGTAGTAACTGTGGCGGACAACTTCCTCTGGCATGAGCCGCTGGTGAACGACGCCTACGCCATCGAGTGGCGCGACGCCAAGTACATCTGTCCGCGGTATCCCCGACTTCGGATGTTTGAAGGGATGTTGGCCTTTCGCAATGCGTTCCCGACGATCGGGCAGATGCTCATGCCGGAGGCGGTGGTGAGATCTGCCTCTGGCGAGTTGGAGTTGATCAGGACCCGTGCTCCTGGTGCTCGGTCGCACATCCTGGCTTCCCCGTGGCACGTGCCGCTGCGCTGGTTTTTGGCGTTCGATCCCGAGGACCGCGAGGTTCAGTTTGGCGACGACGGTCCCACGATTCTCTATCGCACACTGCTCGGCTCGGCGAGAGATCGCATCGAGCGGGCGGCGCTTGTCCTTGACGAGGCCGGCTTCGACGAAGGCGTTCTCGAGCCGGTGGGTGACCTGCAGCGTTGGCTCGGCGAGTTCCGGAGAGACTCACTCCTGGAGCTGGACTACGGCGACACGGTCGAGCTCTTCCCGGAAGGACAACTCGTCGTGGACGAGTCCTGCGAAGAGGTGAACGGCTCAGTCGATGCCTTGGAGCGCGGCGACTACGAAGAGGCCGGCAATCTCTACTCATTGGTGGCCAGTCGTTGGGCAGCAGCGCAAGCGCTGAGTTACGTCAACTGACCGAAGTTCGCTGGGGCGGTTGGTGGACCGGAGCTGAGATCAGCTCGTCGGCGTTTTCATCAGATGACCGAATTGCTCAGTCACCGCTTCCTTGCCTCGGAACCGGCCGATGGGAACGCCGGAGACCGTTACTTCGTACCAACCGCCACCCGTGTGCTTGATCGAGGTACCGGTGGTCCGCTCGCGGCTGTCGAGTGCGGCATAGTTGGCGAGAAGCTCTGCGGCTCGAGAAGCAGCCGCCTCTTCGCCCTGCATCGTTTCTACCTTGGTGCCTGCCACCGCCACGACGTACCAGCCGCCACCGGTGTGCTCATAGGAGATGACTGGCTCGGGAGCGGTCTCGGTCTGTGGGATGGAGGCAGGTTCGAAAGGTGACAATCCGCGCTGCGAGAGTCTGCGGCCACGCTTCACGGCTCGCTTGAACCGCTTCTTGCCTTTGCGGCCGTCGATGGTTGCGGCGAGGAGTCCCACGCCGGCGTGGACGAAGTCCTGCTCCGTCAGATCGTTCTTCTCGATCGTTCGCTCGATTCTCTTGACGAGCTTGCGCGTCGCCTTCTTCTTGCTCTTGCGTCCCATGTCGAATCCTTTTCAGCCTGGTGTGGCGTAGATACCCCGAAGGCGCGGGACGCAAACGAGAAGGATCGTGGCGTATGCGAGGAGTCGTCGAGACGGTGGCTCTCGGGGAGGCGAGCCCGCCGAAGAAAGAGGCACGATTGAGCGAGCCAGACGCACAAAAAGCCCCATTTAGGGGCTTCCGGTGGTGGTCAGGGCCGGCGTCGATCCGGCGACCTCCGGTTTTTCAGACCGGCGCTCTACCAACTGAGCTACCTGACCGAACTCGACCGCTGATGATCGAGTGGCGGGAGCGACGGGATTTGAACCCGCGACCTCCGGCTTGACAGGCCGGCGTGAACTCCAGACTTCACCACGCCCCCAATATTCAGTTGTACTAGTACCCCCAAGGGAATTCGAATCCCTGTTGCCGCCGTGAAAGGGCGGAGTCCTAGGCCGCTAGACGATGGGGGCAAGCGCCCGAAAGCATAACCGACACCGACGGCTGTGAGACCGGCTCGCGGAGTATAGAGCCGGGACATCGGCGCCGAACCGCTCCGTCAGCGAGGTGACCAACCGACGAAGACCCCGTCCCCGACAAGCGACGGCTCGGTTTCGCCCAGCTCCTGCACCCAGATGCCGACCTCGGAATCGATCACTCCCGGGAAGGCGTACGCGTTCGAATCTGGGGACCACAACGTCATCGACAGCGCATACTGATCGAAGAACGGCAGGAAGTCCCTGGCGAACGTCGGGCTGGGTAGGAACGTCGCATGGTCCGTCGATTCGATTCCGTCCCACACGTGCCACTGCAGACCGCCGCTATCGAGGAGGTCGAGATACAGCAGCTTTTTGCTGTCGGGACTCCACCAGAAGGCGACCACCAGTTTGTCGGAGACGGCAACACTCGTTCCGGTCGCTGCGTCGAACACCTGTAGCTGATCGGTCGCCTGGCGGAAGGCGGCCGAGATGACGCCCTCGTCGCTATCGCCGGACACCCTGTAGGCGACAGACTTGCCATCGGGACTCAGCGTGAAGAAGGACGCCGTCGTGTACGTCGTGACGACCGTTTGATCTCCGCCCTCATCCAGAACCATCTCCTGACGATCTCCGACGTCGCGGACATAGAGCTGAACGCCGTTCTGCCACGACGGAGCCTGGAAGGCGCCAGGCAGAGCGTCGATTGGCGTGATCTCTCCGGTGATGTCGAGCAACTCCAGCCTGCTGGTACCGATGTGCACGAGCATTTGCTCAGCGGTCGAATGCCATGCGAAGTAGAACGGTTGCCCGGCGCCGATGACGGTGCCCTCAGCTCCCGGCTCGATCAGTGTCAACGTGAGTTGTCCGGCGCCGCTGAGATACACGAGCCGTTCACCATCTGGTGCCCAGGAGTAGTAGAACGGAGGAGCGGCAGATTCCGATCGTAGGAACTCGCCGGTATCGAGATCGATGGTCGACATCGACACCGTGCCGTCTGCGCGACTCTCGGAGACCGCGATGAGTTCCCCTGTCGGCGACCAGATCGGCTGGAAGTATCGGGCGTCAGTGCCGGCGTCGGTCGTGAGATCGACCCGCTCCCCGCCGTCTCGCCCCATTGTGTAGACGTTGCCGTCTTGTCCGAGGACCACAAGCCGATCGAGATCCGGGACCACTGGTTGCACAGCCGAGGTCGTGGCCGGGGCTTCGGTCGGGACGGTCTCCGGAACCGGGAGACTCGTGGTGCTCACCGTGCTCGTCGTGCACGCGCCAACAACCAACAGCATCACAATCGACAGCGTTCGAATCCGGATGTCAGCTCCTCCTGCTCAGGTAACTCGGATTGGCGCGGATCTATTCGTAGCATGGCAGCCGATGGAAGATCTCGGACAAGCATTTCACTTCGACGCGGACGGCGAAGACGTCGCGGTCTTGCTCCACGGCTGGACCGGCTCTCCGGCGCACATGCGGCTGCTCGGTGCGGCGCTCGCCGAGTCAGGCGTCGAGGTGTTCGGTCCGTTGCTGGCTGGACACAGCGAGTCGCCCGATGCACTGGAGCACGTCACCTGGAAAGACTGGATTCGCTCGGCCGGAACCGCAACCCAGTCGGCAGTCGATACAGGGAAGCGGCTTCACCTGGCCGGATTGTCGATGGGAGGGCCGTTGTCTCTGCTCGTGGCACCAACCTTCGGAGCGGCTTCGGTCACCACGATCAACGCTCCGCAACGAATCCACGATCGGTTTGCGCCGATGGCGAGGCTCGCGAAACGAATCTATCCGATGCACAAGTGGGAACGAGACGCGCCTCCTGACCCGAGCGTTGCCGAGTATTGGGTGCAGTACAGCGCGGTGCACCTGCATGCCGTCACCCAACTCTTACACCTGATCAGAGCAACGGGCCGAAACCTCGACCGGGTCAAGTGTCCGGCGCTGATCATCCAGTCGAGAACTGATGAGACGGTGCGGCCCGTGAGCGCGGAGCACCTCTACGACGGCCTGGGTTCCAGCGAGAAACGGATTCTTTGGCTCGACCGGTCTGTCCATGTCGCGACCCTGGACCTCGAGCGCGACCGCATCCACCGCGCCGTCCTCGAACGGATCTGGTCTACGCGCACGTAAGTCCATCGAATCTGAAATCAGGGGGTGAACAGCTGATCGACGGGAGCGAACTCGTCGGTCAACGGCTGTTGGCCATCGACAAAGGTGACGAGGCACTCAGCGAAACACGCGGTCTCGTCGTCGCCCCGTAGCTGATTGTTCGCAAGGATCGCGTCGACGTCGATCGGGGAGTCCGATGCGACAAGCACAAAGTTGCCGCCGGCAGAACGATCGATGCGCCTTTGGGGTGCCAGCACCACGACATGCTCGAAGACTTCCATCAGCGTCGCAGTCTCGGCACGCAGGAACCGATTGGGCGGATGGTCGATCGCATTCAGCAAGTAGGTCCCTCCCGGTCGCAGCCTCGCCGCCAACTGCTCGGTGAACTCGACGGTCGTGAGGTGCCACGGCACGACCAATCCGCCGAACGCGTCGCCGACCACCAGGTCGAAGGACGACTCGGGAGTCCCCAGCAGCGTCATACGCGCATCGCCGGTGAGCACCTGCAGGTCGGGCGATGTCACGAGGCCGAGTTCTCTTTCTGCGAGGCGCACCAATCCGGGGTCGAGCTCGAGCACAACACTCGAGCTGCCCGGCCGCACCGCTTCGATGTATTTGGGAAATGTGAACCCTCCGCCTCCGACGTGCAGTACGTCCAGTGATCCATCAGGTTCGAGCGTCGAAATGACGTCGCCGAACGTCTGCGCATAGGTGAACTCGAGGTGCGTCGGGTCGTCGAGATCGACGTAGCTGTGGCGAACCGTGTCGAGCAGCAGCAGTCGACCGCTCTCTCGATCATCATCCGGAATGACGCGGGCACACACGTACGCCGTTTCGGAGTCGCATGGGCTGGAGGCGAAGGCGCTGAGAAGACCGGCTACGCCAACCGCGATGACCATGAGCATCGGAAAGGCCTCGCGGCTCCCGGTGCTGCGCCACGTCACAGCCGCCGCGACGAGCAGCGACGCACCAACGGCGTACACGATGGGTTTACTCGGAAGTGCGGCCACGAGCACGAAACCGGTGACAAACGTGCCGAAGATCGCGCCTGCGGTCCCCAGCGCTGACAGGCGCCCAACCACGGTTCCGGTCGAGTCCAGATTGTCGAGCTGGAGCTTGACGATCGACGGCGGCACCATCGACAGCACAGTCGCTGGTGCGAAGAACGCGATGGAGGTGAGGACGAGCACTCCTCCCGGGCCCGAACCCTGGACCCCGGGTCCGACTACGGCGATGACGACAGGAATCGCGAGCGTCAATGCGCTGGCACCTGCCAATACCATCGGTAGATAGGTTCGGGGATTCTGTTGGTCGGCGAGCTTGCCGCCTATCCACGTACCGAGCGAAATTCCGGCCAGAACGATGCCGATGATCGCAGTGAATGTTTCCAAGGTGATTCCCACAAACGGCGCCATCATTCGACCGGCGAGTATTTCCAACGTCAACACGGCCGCCGACGTGTAGAAGACCAACGCACGAGCGAGCCACCCCTTCAAGGGAGTTGCGGCCATTCGTAGCCGAGGGCACCAATTGCAGACGCCAGCGCCTTCCCGTCGGGCAGCTGGCTCTGGGTCAACGGTGCCCGCATTCCGAGCCAACCCTCGTCTTCGTGAAAATGAGCCAGCAGCGCTTTGGTGGCAGGGACCGTCCCGTGTGCCTGGATCTCGGAGCGAATTGCGGTTGCGCGGTCTTGGAGCGCGTCTGCCGTCTCGGGATTGTCGTAAATCGCTCGCAGCATCCGTGGATTGACGTTGGCTCCCGCGGTGATGACGCCGGAACTTCCGCGTCGAAGTCCGGTGAGAAGGAGCGTCTCGCTGCCGGGGAAGATGTCGAGTTCAGGGCAGGCGTCGAGGAAGGTGGTGAGGCTTGCAGGATCGCCAGTCGAGTCCTTGACGCCTGAAATCACCGGTCCGTAGCTGTGCCCGAGTCGGTTGAGCACCACTGTCGGGATCGGCACTCCTGAAAGGCGAGGGAAGTGATAGGCCGTGATCGCGAGCACATCCGAGCTGACTCCTTCGATGATTTCCGAGAAGCTACGGGTGAGGCCCTCGTCGGTGACTGGCTTCAGGTAGAACGGCGGCAGCACGAGGGCTTGATGAACGCCGAGGTCGACTGCGTGCCTCGTGAGATCGATCGTGTCAC
>JABDJC010000036.1 GCA_013003395.1 Acidimicrobiia bacterium | reverse complement strand
CTATTTCGGCAGCAGTCGCGTATCGATCCGCGCCGAACAGTCGATCGACTCCGCTCACCTCACAGGTCGCAAGTTGGGCGATCACCCCGTCGGCCACGGCTCCGGGCCCGCCGAGAACAACGACGCGCGGGGACGTTGCCGCAGCGTTGAGCGCAACGGATGACGACAGACCAAAGATGACGAAGACGGACAAAACGAGCGCGACGATTCGCGCAGAAGATGAAGAAGAGAACATATCGGACTTTCGTGAGAGATCATGAAGCCCGCCAGGTGAACAAGTGTATGAAGCCACAGGTTTTACTCGGCAGATCAGAGCACCTGGTTGACCAACCATCCGACTGCCCACCAGACGACCAGGATGAGCGCAATCATCGGGACCAAGAACGCGAACCGGTTGAACACGGCACGGCCGGTTGTCGCAGCAGGAGTCCATCGTTCCAACTGCTGGTCTGCCACAGCCGGGATGAACTGCGACAACGGCTCACCGCTCGGGAGCTTCGCGTCCGGCCAGACCTCCAACAAGGGTTCGAGAGCGAAGCGTCGGTGCAGCAGTTCTGGATGCGGCACTCGAAGACCAGGTTCGGCGATGTTCATCGAGTTGTAGAGCAAAAGGTCCAGATCGAGTGTCCGTGGACCCCAGCGGACGGTGCGAACCCGACCTCGAGCGGTTTCGACTTCGAGACAGCGCTCCAAGATCTGCGTGGGAGACAAGTCGGTCTCGAAGACCGCAACGGCGTTGAGAAAATCGTCTTGAGCGACCTCGCCGACGGGAGCCGTCCGGTAGAGGGAGGAAACGGCGAGAACTTCACCGATCGACGACAACGCTTCCAGTGCGTAGCTCAGATGGCTTTCGCGGTCGCCGAGGTTGGAGCCCAACCCGATGGCGACGCGCATCAGCTCGGGTCTGGAATGAGCCGCCGACCCTCAGGCCCGAGCGGGCGCTTCGTGATCTCCTGAATCACCGATGTCGCAACGATCGGATCCTTGATGAGACCAGCGTGCACGAGGTAACCGCCCAGCAAACCCGCTACAGCGTCGCCGATGAGATCCCTATGGACCAACGCGCAGGCGCCGGGTGGAGCGAGCGCGTCGTCGATGGCCTTGAAGACTCGAGCGGCGTCCTCTTCATCAAGTTCGTCGTCGATCGCTTCGTGAACGATCCGAAGCGATGAGTTCTCGTACGCCTGGTGGTTCTGGTTGCCTGGAAGAAGAGAGAGGACGGTGTTGACGCCTTGTTCCTTGATCCAGATGAGCTCTTCCTCGCGCCGCACGCGACGATGCTGGAAGCCATGGCCTCCAATGCGTTCCGAAACGGCCAGCCTGCCGGCTATGACCCACTTGAACCCTCTCGGTTCCAAACCACTCACTCGTGCTCCGTTGCTCGTGCGGCTCGAACCATAGCGTCGGCCACGCGCGCCGAGTGTGTGCCGGCGACCACGTTGTGTACCCGAATCACCGCAGCTCCTCGTTCTATGGCGAATGCGCCAGTCACACCGGTCGCTTGATCTCGGTCAGAAGCAGGGACGCCGCCGAGAATCTCTCCAAGAAAACCTTTGCGAGACGTCCCAACCAGTACCGGATACCCCAGATCGGTCAGCGCGGAAAGGCCGTCGAGCAGTTGGAGATTGTGATCGAACGTCTTGCCGAACCCGATGCCGGGGTCGATACATATGCGGCCGGCAGCGACGCCACCAACTTGGGCTCTCTCGGCAGCAGCGGCGAGGATGGAACGCACCTCCGAGACCACGTCGTCGTAGCGCGGGGCCTCTTGCATCGTCTTTGGCGTTCCCTGCATGTGCATGATGACCACACCGACTCCGGTCTCGGCCGCAACATCGATCATTGCTTGACTGCTCAATCCGGTTACATCGTTGATGATCTGGGCCCCAGCGGCGATCGCCTCGCGAGCAACCTGCGGCTTGGAAGTGTCGACCGACACGACGGCACCAGCGGCTGAGAGCGCTGCCACCACGGGTATGACCCTCGCCAGCTCCTCCGTCACCGAAACGGGATCCGATCCGGGACGGGTCGACTCACCCCCGACGTCGAGTACATCGGCTCCGAGTGACCACTGGTGGAGGCCGTGAGCTGTCGCCCGGTCATGTGACAACCCGCCGCCGACATCGAACTGCCCTCCATCGGAGAAGCTGTCGGGCGTGACATTGACTATTCCCATCACATGGGTGTGGTCACTTGTCTGAAGAACAGTCGACTGCAACGCCCAATCTGGTGGACGACGCGGCGGGTAACTCAGGGCTTGACCGGCTGTGGGTCGTCACTTGGAAGGCCGGCCGCGGCGTATCCGTCGCTGACGCCGTTCGTTTCCGGCGGGCGGATCCGCAATGCACCTGCCTCGACGTGCTCCCACTTGGATACGTCGGCGAGGACTTCGGCAATCTGCGCTCCATCGAGCGTTTCCCGTTCGATCAGTGCCGCCGCGAGGCGGTGCAGTGCATCCTCATGCGTGGTGAGAATCTGTCGGGCTTCCTCATGTGCCTGCGTGATCAGTTTGCGCACCTCACCGTCGATCGACGACGCCACCTCATCGGAAAAGTCCTGACCACGGGCGTAGTCGCGTCCCAGGAAGACCTCACCGTCGGGCTTGCCGTAGCGAAGCGGACCGAGCCGATCGCTCATGCCGAACTCCATCACCATCTTGCGAGCAAGGTTCGTCGCCTTCTCGATGTCGTTGGAAGCGCCGGTACTCGGATCCTCGAAGATGAGTTCCTCGGCCGTGCGACCACCAAGCGCGTACGCCAGCTGGTCGACGAGTTCGGAGCGACGTTGATAGTTCCGATCCTCGGTCGGCAGGGCAAGGGTGTACCCGCCGGCTCGTCCACGAGGAATGATCGTGACTTTGTGGATCGGATCGAGATTCGGCAGTGCGAATCCGACCAGTGCGTGACCACCCTCGTGGTAGGCAGTGATCTTCTTCTCTTCCTCAGACATGATGCGGCTTCGGCGTTCAGGGCCTGCAATCACCCGATCGATGGCCTCTTCGAGTTCGCTCATCGAGATGTCGGAACGGCCGCGACGTGCCGCCAGGAGCGCTGCCTCGTTGATCAAGTTGGCGAGGTCGGCGCCGGTGAATCCTGGGGTGCTGCGGGCCAAGGCATCCAGATCGATCTCATCTGCGAGCGGCTTGCCTTTGGAATGGACCTCGAGGATCGCCCTACGGCCTACAAGGTCGGGACGGTCGACGACGACTTGGCGATCGAATCGTCCCGGACGGAGCAACGCAGGATCCAAGATGTCGGGTCGGTTCGTAGCTGCGATGACGATCACACCGGCATTGACGTCGAAGCCGTCGAGCTCTACGAGAAGCTGGTTCAGTGTCTGTTCACGCTCGTCATGCCCGCCACCGAGTCCCGCACCGCGATGACGTCCAACGGCATCGATCTCGTCGATGAAGATGATCGCTGGTCCTGCGGCCTTCGCCTGTTCGAACAGGTCACGCACACGGCTCGCACCAACGCCGACGAACATCTCGACGAAGTCAGAGCCCGAGATGGAGAAGAAGGGAACACCCGCCTCTCCGGCGACGGCACGTGCCAGCAGGGTCTTTCCGGTTCCCGGAGGGCCGTAGAGCAGCACGCCCTTGGGAATCTTGGCTCCCATGGCCCTGAACTTCTGTGGACTCGCGAGGAACTCTTTGATCTCGTGCAGCTCTTCGACCGCCTCCTCGGCACCTGCGACATCGGCGAAGGTGACCTTCGGGGTGTCTTTCGTGACCTGTTTGGCCTTGGCCTTGCCAAACTGCATCACTCGATTCCCACCACCCTGGAACTGCATCAGGATGAAGATGAATATCCCGATCAGCAGAATGTACGGGAAGAACGTTCCGAAGAACACGGCGAACCCTGATGGGTTCTCGCTCTGGATCTCGAGTTCGACGTTGCTGTCGAGCAGTGAGGCTGTCAGGTCCGATTCGTAGCCGTCGGGATAGACCACGACGAAGTCGAGCTGCGCGTCGGGTCCCGTGCCTGCCTGTTGGAACTCGCCGACGAGCTCGTTCGACTTCTGCTTCATCGTCACGGACGCGACGTTGCCTTCAGCGAGTTCCTGCTGGAATTCCTCCAGCCGCAGCTCTTGTGGCTCGCCGACACCGCTCGAAAGCGCGTCGACCGCGAGGTACAACGTCAGTGCCGCTACGGCAACGATGAAGAAGTTACGCCAGTTTCGATTCACGACTCTCCTCGGCAGATGACGCCAAAGGCTCCATCTTGATGATCTCGGGGTTGCTTATGGTACGCCGTCTCGTTTGCAATGCCAGAGCGACACAACCTCTCTTCGGCTGTCGCGGCGCACAACTGAGCGAATGGCGAGATCAGTCTTCCTCCATCACACCGACGTACGGCAGATTGCGCAGCTTCTGCTGGTAGTCGAGGCCGTACCCGACAACGAATTCCGGGCCGATGTTGAAGGCCTTGTACTTGACGTCGAGCGGCGGGCGATCGACGCCTTCTTTGAAGAGAAAGGCGGCGATCTCGAGCGAGGCCGGCTTGCGGACCATGAGGTTCTTCATGAGGTATTGGAGGGTGAGACCTGAGTCGATGATGTCCTCGACGATCAGCACATCGCGACCTTCGATCTCCTCATCTAGATCCTTGAGGATGCGCACTACCCCGGACGTCTTGGTGGCATCGCCGTATGACGACACTGCCATGAAGTCGAACTCGACCGGCAGATCAACGTGCCGAGCCAGGTCGGCCATGATGACAAACGCCCCCTTGAGGATGCCGACCATCAAGAGATCCTTCCCGGCATAATCCTCTGTGATCTGACGGCCGACTCGAACCAGAGCCTCCTGGATCTCCTCTGCCGATATCAGCACCTTGCCGACCTTCATTCGCACTCCCGTCGCACGGATAGCATCACTTGTCGCGCCGACGAGCCGTTCCGAGTCGCCTGTGCGGCCAGTCGGGCGCCGACCAGCCAAACAATCTTCCCATCAGACTCCACTACGGGCCAATTCGATCGTTCTCTCGGAGGGATCGATGCTTCGGCGAGGGCATCCGCAACCGACTTGTGGCCCCCGGCGATGGCAATCACATCGCCAGGAGCTGCCGCACGAATCCGTGCCTTCTCGCCGAAGAACTCGGCGTCGACACATCGCCGCCAACCGCCGAACGGCGTTGCGATGGGAGGCGTGTCCGTCGCCACCGCCTCGACGGTGAAGGCGCCCCACGTCGTCGTCCCCGGTACGGCCAAGTCAACGGCGGGCGGAGGTTCAGCGGTGTGAGAATTCGCAAGAACGAGGTACGGACCTTCGCGCAACACCTCGACTGCTCCTGCGATCGTGACCCGGTCGGTAGCTCCAGCAGTCACAGACCGAACTGCCGTCACGTCCGCTGCCGAACCGGCATACGGCGGGCTGACCAGCCTGAGGGCTGAGCGCAAGGCGCGCGTTGCGACCGCGTCGGGCCACGCTGCAAGAAGCCCGATCGGCAAACGGACGACCCCACCACATACGAAAGGCTCCACGTCGGGCTCGAGCGCTGCTTCGTCCTCGCCGGCAGCGGCGGCCAGTCGCAGCAGTGCGTTGTCGACTTGTGGGTTGAATTCATCCCGGAGGCGCGGGAGAAGCTCGAGCCGGATCCGGTTCCTGGTCGGCTCGAGTGACGCATTTGTCGGGTCATCGTGGAAGGGCAGTTGGTTCCTCATCGCGTGGACCCGAACGTCAATTCTGCGATCGTCGAGAAGCGGCCTGATCCACCGTGCTCGCCGGCGAGGAATCCCGGCGAGTCCGCTCGAGCCGGTCCCTCTCAGGATGTTGAAGAGGATCGTCTCGACATTGTCATCTGCTGTGTGGCCCGTTGCGATCAGTTCGTCATCTGACGCCATCGACTCGATGGCGTCGTACCGAGCGCTTCTTGCCTGGTTCTCGGGAGATGGCCCGCTGCCGACGACGACCTCCGCGATATCGAGACGCATGGACAACGCGTCGGCGATCGCCACGGCCGCCGAGCGCATCGACGCCGATTCAGCGAATCCGTGATCCACAAAGACGGCTCTGACTTCGCGTCCTGAAGTCATCGCAAGGTGCGCCAGCGTTGCGGAATCGGCACCACCGCTCAACGCGATGAGGAGTGGTCCCGAGGGAAATTGTGCGAAGTCGGCCCGAAGGTCTCCCCCGGTCATGCCACTCGGTCGAGCCACAAGACAGGATTGGCGATCTCTTCGAGCGTAGGCAGGTGCTCGGCCGATACCCATGCGGCGTCGAGTGACTCCCATCCGGCGTGGCGTTCGACTCCTTCAATGAACTTTGCCCCGTCGTCGTATTGACGCATCTTCATCTCGAGTCCGAGAATCCTGAAGAGCGCTGCCGTGCGCGGATCGTTTCTCCGCTGCTTCAGCAGGGCTGACATTCGGGCCTGCCCTGCCAGCTCTCGTTCACCGATCCGATCCATGACGACGTGACCATGTCCCTCGAGCAGCGACATCAGCGCCTGAACCTGATCGAGGACCTGCCGCTGCTCGCCCGTAGCGAACAAACCGAACAGTCCCGTCTCGTCGATCAACGGCTTTCCTTCGGCTGCTGCCGTCTTGATCGAATTCCCGAGGTGACGTAGGCGACCCTGTTCGGGTCGAGAGTTGGCGACGAGCTGCCGTACGAGGTCGAGGAAATACGATCTGAGCCATGGGACCCCAACGAACTGCAGGCGATGCGTGCACTCGTGGAGCGCCACCCAAAACCGGAACTCGTCCGGGCGGAACTCGAACTGTCGCTCCATGGCGAGAATGTTGGCGCCCACGAACAGGACCGTGTCGCCGAACTCGCCGTCGTCCGATGGCAATACCAGCTCGTATTGACCGAGCACCCGACGAGACAGCAAACCGAGGACCGCACCCATCTCGATACCAACGATCGGCCGAGCGATCGACTTGCCCAGTCCGTCTTCCATCTTTTCCGTCAGCGGCTCGAGAAGACGGCCGAAAGATCGAACGTTGTTTTCGACCCACTCGAGGCGACCGATCACGGCGACCTCAGGCTCACCGACGCCTCGAAGGCCGGTCTCGGCTTCGACGAGGGTCGACGCCCGCGCCACGAGTTCTGGCGCCTGCGCGGCGAAACGTTCTTCGTGGTAGGTGCCGGCCAATGGATAGTCACCGCTGACGGTGGCGGCGACTCTCGAAGCGACGGGTCCGAATTTCACGCGGGACCCACAGACGTCATTCGACGACCGTATAGCGGCTCCGCAGTCGAACTACGTAGTAGAGGAACGACGAACCGACCGCGATCGCAGCCAGCAAGATCAGCGTCGGAACCAGGTAGCGCTGCGTCCACGGCTGTTCGGCTGCTTCTTCCTCGGTGAGGTCGGCGTCTACCGCCGCTCCGCTGGGTACAACTGCCGTATCCGCATCGGGGACTTCGGACTCGTCGGCCTCGGTGGCGAGGATCATCTGGCCGGTGTCCGCCACGGCAAACGAGGCCGGCACGAGAAAGACCGACGAGAGCAACATGATGGCGACGAGACGTTTCAGCACGAGTCGGGAGGATACTCGGTCCGGCAGGTGACGCCAGTCAGCTCTGGTCCAGGATCTTTCCGCGCAAGCGGGGGAACCGTGTTGGGGCGTGCACGTGGCAGTACTCCTTGCGGTTGTACTGCGACAGACGGGTCTCACAACGCTTCCTCGCACAGGTTCGTTGTTTGTCCATCGTCTTTGGCGCCCGCGAGCCGGCTGGAAGTCGAGTTCCTTTCAGGGCAATGTCGGACATACTGTCTCCGGATCTGTAGTCAGGATTTCTGGTCCCGAGTGTTCTCTTCCAAGAACGTTCGGAGGCGGTCTATCAGTTCCGGCGGTGGAGTCTCGGTGCACTTGCGTTGCACCATCATCTTCACCTGCTGCTCGAATCGATGGCCGTCACCACACGTTCCGCACTTGCGGAGATGCCACTGAACCCGTGCTCGACGGTACCAAGTGAGTTCCTGATCCATGTAGCGATACAGATACTCGACCGTGTGATCGCAGTTCCGTTTCATGATCCAGTGATCCCTCGTTGTTGTGCAAAGTCCCACAACTGTTTTTGCAGCGCTTTTCTTCCCCGATGCAGACGCGACATCACCGTCCCGATGGGAATGTCGACTATCTCGGCAATCTCCTTGTACGAAAACCCTTCGACGTCAGCCAACAACACCGGCAACCGGAAGTGTTCGGGTATCGACTCCAGAGCAGCCTTGACGTCGTCGTCGACAAACTGTTCCAGCACTTCGGCCTCCGCGCTCACGGCGGCGCCACCTGTGCCCTCGCCGAGCCTGCGGAAAAGGTAGAGATCCTGAAGCTCGCCCAGCTCGACTTCTGACGGACGACGTTGATCTCGGCGATACTTGTTGATGTACGTGTTGGTGAGGATCCGGTACAACCATGCCTTGAGGTTCGTCCCGGCCTTGTACGTGTGATAGGACCGATACGCCTTGAGGAACGTCTCTTGCACGATGTCTTCGGCGTCGGCCGGGTTCCGAGTCATTCGGAGCGCGGCCGAGTACAACTGGGGCGCGAACTCCAGTGCATCTCGCTCGAAATTGGCCTGATCGGCCAGACGTGCCTCCTCCGACAGGGCCATGACCTTAACGCCCGTGCACGCCTCCACACCTGGCAGAGTCACTTTTTGGCCCGACTACCATTCTCGTACCCGCCGGGGTAGCTCAGGGGTAGAGCAACGCACTCGTAATGCGTAGGTCACGGGTTCAATTCCCGTCTCCGGCTCCAGTTGGCCAGGTTTGGCTGGCTCGCACGACAATGCCAACCGTCCAGCTATGCCGGGCTCTTCACGATTCAGGTCCTGTTCGGCCCCGAATCGCTCATCGAAGGAGCCTCCGGCACAGCCTTCCAGGTTCAATTCCCGTCTCCGGCTCCAGTTGGCCAGGTTTGGTGCGTCTGGCGCGCCACCACTTCACTGCCACCGCGCCGACGTTCCTGCAGACGCCTTGGCGACAAACCCGTGCGCGTCGTTTCCGGTCCGTTCCCGAAACACCTGTGGAATCTCGATTGCGAACCGTTCAGCGGCCTCGCGGTCGACCAGTGCGACCGCGGATCCGCCGAAGCCGCCGCCGGTCATCCGTGCCCCGTGGACACCGTCGGCCGATCGCGCCCGCGAGACCAGTTCGTCCATTGCAGGTGTCGAGATTTCGAAATCGTCACGCAAGCTGGCGTGCGACTCATCCATGAGACGTCCCACTTCATCGAAGTCGCCTGCCGGGAGGAGTTCCGCCACTTTCACCGTCACCGCGTTCTCGTTGATGACGTGTCTCGCTCTTCGAAACTGCAGCTCGGTGAGCTCCGATCGGATGCTGTCGAGGCCGTCCATGTCGAGGTCCCGGAGCGCGGTGACGCCACCCAGCCGGGCAACTTCTTCACAGGTCGAGCGACGCTCGTTGTATTCGGAGTCGACCAAACCTCGCCGCGTGCCCGAGTCGATCACGACCACCGCCACGTCGGGAGGCACGGCTACGGCGCTGCCATCGAGCGAGCGACAGTCGATCAGCAGGGCGGTGTCCGCCTGTCCGCAGGCTGAGATCAGCTGGTCCATGATTCCGACGTTTGCGCCTACCCATGTGTTCTCAGCACGCTGGGCAAGTTGTGCCATTGAAACCGGTTCCCACGGAACATTCGCCATCTCGGCGAACACTCGCGCGCTTGCCAATTCGAGCGCTGCTGAAGACGACAGACCTGCACCTGCGGGAAGGTCGCTCGCCACGACGCCATTCCATCCGCTGAGCGGCAGGCCGGCAGAAACGAACTCCGACGCCACGCCGGTCACGTAGTCAGCCCACGTGGCGGTCTTCGTGAGGTCGTCGAGGTCGGCTGAGATCTCGGCCTTGGTCAACAACGACTCCAGTTCGAGCCGTTTGTCGGTTCTGGGTTCGGCCGCGATCCAGACCGCTTGTTCTATTGCCATCGGCAACACGAAACCGTCGTTGTAGTCGGTGTGGTCTCCAATGAGGTTGACTCGACCTGGCGACCTCACCACCAGCGCAGGACTCCGCCCATATCGAGACCTGAAGGCCTCGATGGCTGATCGGCGCGTCACGTGCGTTCCCCGACGCTGCGCAGACGATCCGCCGCATCCTCGGCGCTGATGTCGCGCTGTGCTTCAGCGAGCATCTCGTACCCCACCATGAACTTTTGCCGATCGGGACCCATGAGCGGCGGGAAGAAGTGACCATGCAGCGTCCAGTGATCGGCGTGCCTGCCGTGCCACCCCATCGAATACGGGAACGAACGACTGAACAGGGCGTCGTAGCGACCGAGCAGCTTCTGGAGGACTGCTGCGAGGTCGTCTCGCTGCGCATTGGTCGTGTCGTCGAGGTGCCCGATGCTTTCTTTCGGTAGGACCATGGTCTCGTATGGCCACACTGCCCAATAGGGCACGAGCACTACCCAGGCCTCGCCATCGACGACGATCCGCGAGCCATCAGTCAGTTCCTCGTCCAGATAGTCAGACAGGAGCAACCGTCCGGTGTCCGTCGTGTAGGCCAACTGATGTGAGTCCTCGAGACCGGGCAACGTCGGTAAGGCCGAGCCTGCCCAGATCTGGCCATGCGGATGGGGATTCGACGCGCCCATCAACTCGCCGCGATTCTCGAACACCTGCACCCACTCGTACGAGGCACTGAGCTCTTCCACCTGGCTCGCCCACAGCTCCACCGTTGCGCGTACCGCCGCAGCGGGCATGTTGGCCAAGGTCAGGTCATGGCGCGGAGAGAAGCAGATGACGCGGCAGGTACCGTGCTCGGAGTGCGCCTGGAGAAGCGGATGGTCGCTCACCGCGACGTCCGGCGTCAACGGGTTGAGCGATGCGAAGTCGTTGGTGAACACGAACGTCGAGTCGTACTGCGGATTGTCGACGCCGCCGGCTCGCGTGTTGCCAGGACAGAGATAGCAGTCAGGGTCGTACTCGGGCCGGTCGGAAGCCACGACCGCGTCGGTCTGCCCGGTCCAGGGTCGCTGCGTACGGCCGGTGCTCACGAGAACCCACTGGCCGGTCAATGGGTTGAACCGGCGATGCGGCACCTCGATGGTGTGGTTCATTCCTCGGCTCCTTTGGGGCTATGTGCTGTTCGGTGGGACGTCGGCGAACGAGGCGGTCCGTCCCGGCTGGCCACACGAGTTGTCGTTGCCGGTCGCGGTCACCGACCCATGTCGAGATCCGATTGCGTGACTCTCGATCGGACCGTGAACACCGAGGCTCCTGACAGCACGCCGCCTCTCCCGAACAGACGGCCGTTCTGCCAATTGGACAGGCCGAGCTCCGGACGGTTCAGCGAGTACTGACCGTCGACCCAGCGCGTGAAGCCGTTGCCCACAAATGGCGCATCGACGAGCTCGAAGAAACGGTCGTGTTCGGCCTGATCTGAGGAGATGAGGCTCGCGGCGAATCGGGGACTCTGCTCATTGAACAGCTTGGCGGCCTCGTCGATGGAGTCGACGATCTTGAGCGTGATCTCAGGGCTTTGCTCCCATTCCCACTCTCGACCGAGTTGATTACCCGCAATCGATTCAGCTTGGGGTTCGTCGACATCCCCTTCGGCTCGCGCAATCGGAACCGTGCGGTCGAACCAGTCAGTCGGGACGTGGTGCTCACTACCCATGGCGACGTGCAGCTTCGGGTTCGTACCAAGGCGCTCACCCGAGGCGAGCAGCGCATCGAGGACCACAGGCACGAGTCTCTCGGCGTCCTCCCGAACGACACACAACGTGTTGAGGGTGTTGCACACCTTGCGGTCGAGTGAGTGAAAGACGGCATTGGACAGGTCGGACGAATCGGCGTGTTTCGACGCAACGATCCAAGCCCCTCCGGTTCCGTGAAGGCTCACCGGAATGCCTGCCTGTTGCGCCACACTTCCGAGCTGCGCCACCGCCGCACCACTGCCACGAGCAACCGCAAGAGCGAGACGCGAATCGGTGAACATGGCATAGCCCGCCGACCGCGATGGTGTCCCTACCAGTGATGCAGCCCCAGCCGGCAGACCGCTCGCCTCGAGGGCTGGATCCAGGGCGTGTTGCACAATCGCTCTCGCCGTACCCAAGGCATCGGACCCGATACGAAAGACGACGGTGTTGCCGCCACGCAGCACGCCCGTGGCGTCTGCGAAAACGTTGGGTCTCCCTTCGAAAACGAAACCGACCACCCCGAGTCCGGCGACGACCTGGTCGACTCGCCACGAGCCGTGGTCAACGGTCTCGAGAACGCTTCCTCGCTGCGACGGCATGGACGCCCACCCGCGTAGGCCGTCGATCATGCCGGCGCGCATCGATTCAGACAGTTCGAGTCGCGTCGTTGACCGGCCCTTCGCGCGTGCCCGCTCTACGTCTTCGACGTTGGCGGCGGCGATGGGAGCAAAGAGGTCATCATCAGCGAGCCGATCGGCAAAGGCCTCGTAGAAACTGTTGATCTGGGAATCGGTGACACTCCCCATACGCGAGAACGCCGTCCACGCGGCAGACACCGCTTCGTTGGCAGTCTTGTACTCGGCAGCAGGAATATGCAGGAGGTCCCCTGTGCGCTGCACCACGAGCAGCCAGTCGCCCGGCTCGAAGGCACGAGCGAGGTCGTCGGAGACATGCGTCACCTTGTCGCCGCCGTAGACGATGGGCATGCCGGCTTCCAGATGCATCAGTTCACTCATCCGGCAACCTTATAGAAGACCAGGTTGGCTGTACACCTGGTCAGAGTGTTGCTTGGAGCGCTTCTCTCAGGGTTGGGTGTGCGAACACGAAGCCATCTGCCATCAACTTGTGGGGTTGCACTCGCGCCGAAGTGAACAGCAACGCTTCGGCGAGCTCAGGCCCAAGGATCGCTTTGAGCGCGAACTCAGGCGCAGGTAGCAGCGCGGGTCGGTTCATGACGTCGGCAAGGGTTTTCACGAACTGAGCATTTCGCGCCGGATTCGGAGCCGTCAGGTTTACGGCACCAGCCAGACGCGATTGAGAGATGAGGTACTCGATCGCCGCAACCTGATCATCGAGAGAGATCCAACTCCACCACTGTTCACCTGATCCAAGCCGACCTCCGACGCCGAACTTGAACGGGAGAAGCAGTTTGGAGAGCGCTCCGCCGTCGTCATCGAGCACGATGCCCGTTCGGGTGTGGACCACACGGATACCCGCCGCCTCCGCGGCGCCGGTTGCTCCTTCCCACGCAATGCACACTTTCGCCAGGAAGTCGTCACCAGGGCCATCGGTCTCCACGAGAACCTCATCGCCGCGATCCCCGTAATACCCGATGGCTGAACCCGAGATGAGCACTTGCGGAGGAGACGCCGACTCAGCCAATGCTTCTGACAGCAGCCGGGTGCCTTTGGTCCTGCTTTCGAGGATCACCCGCTTGTACCCAGCGGTCCAGCGCTTCGCGCCGATGCTGGCGCCGGCAAGGTGCACCACTGCGTCGAAACCTTCGATCGGATCGATGGTGCCGCGCTCTGGATCCCAGTAGAGACCGTCTCCACTTCGCGTACCGCGGTGCAAGCCTTGCGCCTCGTGTCCGGAGGCGACGAGCGACTCCATCAACGACGATCCGATGAGACCGGAAGACCCGGTCACGAGTACTCGCACTTTGGACACCTCGCGGCTTGGGAACTGGGGCGGCTCAGTCTATGAGTCGGCGAGCGCATAGCGCACGTCGATCAGCGACTCGATCTGACCGCGCCACTCGCCGGTCATGGCGCCAATCGGATCGACATGATCGATGAAGCTCTCAGGACGTATCGCCGTTCCAAATCGGACCCGCACCGGCGCTCGAGAGATGCGCGAAGCCTCGACGCCGAACGCCTCGTCCGTGCCGCTGACTGCAATCGGCACCACAGGGGCACCGGAGCCGAGACTGAGCCATGCTGCGCCACGCCGCGGCTCCTCGTCGCCCCAGGTCGTCACTCGTTTGCCCTCTGGGAAGAGTCCCACGATCCCACCGGCGTCGAGGTGCTCCAGCGCCACTCGCAACGCTCCGAGAGGTGCCCGTCGTCGGGACATCGGGATGGTTCCGAAGAACAGCAACAACCGATCGAAGGCGTTCGACAGTCCGTAGATCTCGTCGACGGCCAGATACCGGATCGGTCTGCCAACCGCGACGTATCCAATCGGCGGGTCGAGGTGCGAGTAGTGGTTGCCCGCCAGTACGAAAGGACCGGACGGGAGTCGTTCCCGGCCCTCGACGTGGAGATCGAACGCCCTGCGGGCGATGATTGAGGCTCCGGCACGACCGACACGCACGGCGCCTCTGACGAGGGGCGGCAGACCAGGCTCAGCGGGCATCGGACCCCAAATCCGCAAAGAGCGCGGCAAACGCCAGTCGCGGTTTCTGGTTGCTCTCGAGCAATTCGATGGTATCGAGCACGCGCGAGGCGCTCGCCACTGCACGTTGGGGCGTCGACAGCGTCAGATGATGGGTGGCCAAGTCGCTGTTTCGAGTGGCTGCACCAAGCTGGGCCGCCGCGGTGTCCCGGTAGAAGGACGCCAGGATCTCGAGCCCGGTCGTGAACAGTGCGCTTTCGGCACGCTTGAGCTCTCGATCATGGCGCTCTTTGTTGGCCTTCACCTCACCATGACCTTCAGCGCTCTGACGTTCCTTCAACGCTGCCAGCAGTGGATCGGCGGCGGCTATGACCTCGTCGGCCAATCGCATGGCATCGCCTGGATGCTCTGGCAGGTGGGTGGGTATCTCCAGCCACGTTCGCCTGTAGGCGGCGACGTCTGGCCTGGTTGCCAAGGCGAGTGCGAGTCCGGGGCGCCCGCCGCTGATCCTGGCTGCTTGGGTCGCTTGTTCGGGTTCGATCCCCTGTCGAACCAGTTCGTCGGCGAGGGCCGCCTCTGGAACCCGGCCGAACACGATCGTGCGGCATCTGCTTGCGATCGTCGATGGCACGTCGTCCTCGGACTCCATCACGAGTAGGAATACCGTGGAAGCTGTGGGTTCCTCGATGGTCTTGAGCAGCGCATTTGCTGCCTCGTCCGTCATCATCCCGCCGTCTTCGAACAGAAACACCTTGCGATCTGACTCCACCGGTCTCCTGCTGGCGAGAGCGACGGTCTCGTGGGCCTGATCGACGGTTATCGACGTTCGTCCGTCGGGTTCGACGAGGATGAGGTCAGGATGAACGCCGGTGGACACCCGACGTGCGATGTCCTCGGTGCCCCCTAGTAGCGCGCCTGCAAACACGCGAGCAACAGTCGCCTTGCCAACGCCTTGCGGGCCGACGAACAGATACGACTGCGCCGGATGCTCGCCTTCTGACACGAGCAGGTCGACGATCGACTGGTGGCCGATGATGGACTCGTAGATGCTCATCGCGAAACACCCAGAAGGCCTCTCATCACTTCGTCGAGCACGTGGTCGAGCGGAAGTGATGCCTCAACTGTCGTGAAGCGGTCCGGTTCCAGTTTCGCAAGTAGATCGAAGGCTTCCGCGACATGCGACTGAAACTCGGCACCCTCGGAGCCGATTCGATCCTCGACGTCCTGGCGGTCGAGGCCGGTCGAAGCGTCGATCCTCAGCAACACGACGTGGTCTGGCCAGACGTCGCCCAATCCTTGGCGGTTGATGGCTTCGACCGCTTCTATGCCAAGCCTCCGGCCTCCGCCTTGATAAGCCAGCGAGGAATAGACGGATCGATCACCCACCACCCACGAGCCACTCATGAGCGCCGGCTTGATGACTTCCGCGGCCAACTGCGCTCTGGCAGCAGCGAACAGCAGCGCTTCCGTCCAGCCCTCGAGGTGGGCGTCGCCGTCGAGCAGAACGGATCTGATCTGTTCGCCGGCTGTGGTTCCACCGGGTTCGCGCACTTCGACCACGCTCATCCCGACGTCGCGCAGGCGCTCTGCGGCCAGTGCCGCAACCGTCGACTTGCCGGCGCCTTCGATTCCCTCAAATGTCACATACCGTCCAGTTGTCACTCCTCCACCTCCGGTCTGTCTCGGCCCTGTTCGGCAGAGGACCGTTTCCGACTGGAGCCAGGGTATGAACCCGATGCCCAACTCGCTTCGCCGAGCGCCTCGCGGGCTCGCTCGGACAGCTCCGGCCTCGAGAGGAATGTTCGGGCGCTCCAAGCTGCACCGAGGCCCGCCAACACGATGATCATTCCGCCCATGAACAAGACCACGCGGTTAGGACCGTTGAACGGCGGACCGAGCGCAAGCGCCGCGATGAAGCCGCGCACCGGCACCGCAACCATCATCGAGAAGAACAACCCGATGCGCATGAGCGTGAACAATGCGGCAAAGACGCGCCCACGCATCTCGTCGTCGACCTGCTCGTGTAGTTCGGTGAGTCCCATGACGTAGCCCGAACCGGCGCCGAGGCCCATGACAATCAGCCAGCCCGCCGCGCCTGCAACGGTGTCGGTCAGCGCCGCGGCGGTGAGTCCAACTCCGGTTGCGATGAGGCTGCCGGCAAAGACCGCCGACCGCCGATCGCGTGGCGCATAGGCCGAAACCAGAAAGACGCCGACGGCAGCGCCGAGACCGAGTGCCGCGACGATTGCGAAGAACCCTCGAGTGTCTGCGCCCAGAACCTCGGTGACGAACGGCAGCCCGAGCACGATGACCGTCCCGCCGCCGAACAGTCCCGTCGACATTCCAACTATCACGCGACGTACGGAGCGGTTTCGCCACAAGAACGTCACTCCCACCCTCAAGTCCCGCAGCGACTCTCGGAAACGGCCATCGTCGCCGCTCGAATCGCTCCGGTCGATTGGGAGCTTCGGCAACGTTGCAACGATCACTGCTGACAGGAGAAAGGTGACCGAATCGAACAAGAACGCGGGGGCGACATCGGCATTCGCCTCCGGAATCAGTCCACTGAACGACAACTCGGGCAGTGCAGCCAGAAAGAAGCCGAGGCCGGCCCCAATGGGGATCGTGCCGTAGGCGGCGCCCATGCTGAGGCTGTTCGCAGTGACGATGTCAGCCGGACCCACCACGCGCGGGATGACGGCGGCACGCGGAGATTGGCCGAGCAGTGAGAGAAACTCGAGCACCAGGTTGATCAACACGAGTGTCGGAAGATCCGAGACGAACATCAGCGCTGGAACGATGGCGGCGCGTCCGATGTCCGACAAGAGCAGGATCTTCTTCCGATCGACGCGGTCCGCGATCACTCCGACCACTGCACCGAAGAACAGCCCGGGAAGAATGCGCGAAACGATCAGCGTCACAGTGCCGGTGCCGCCCGCGATCGAGTCTGCAACCGCCAAGGAGGCAAAGATCGTCACCCAGTCGCCGGTGCTCGAAACCAGCCCTGCCCACCAGAGGCGGGCGAACGCGCCGCTGCGCAGCAGCTTCGACGGTGATAGTGAGACTTCCGACATCGAGCAACGTTATCAGCCGCCGGATGAACCCAGGCTGTCTGCTCGAAGTGGCACCGCAGCTACGCAGTGGCAGCTGTCACCAGCAGCGGTCACCAGCAGCGGTCACCCGTCGCTGGGTGAGGACTCGTCTGCCGCAGCGGCTTCTGCGGAGGTCTTCTTGGCAGCCGGCTTCTTCTTGGGCGCCGCCTTCTTCTTGGGCGCCGGCTTCTTCTTCGCTGCCGGCTTCTTCTTCGCTGCCGGCTTCTTCTTTGCTGCCGGCTTCTTCTTGGGAGATGCCCCCAACTTGGCCCGCCGCTCGGCCAGGAGTTCCGTCGCCCGATCCATGTCGACGCCATCGATCGTGTCACCTGCACGAAGTGATGCATTGGTCTCTCCGTCGGTGACGTACGGCCCAAACCTTCCGTCTTTGATGACGATCGGCTTGCCCGAGTTGGGGTCCTCGCCGAGTTCCTTGAGCGGAGGTTTGGCCGCGCCGCGGCCACGTTTCTTGGGCTGCGCGAACAGCGCAAGCGCCTCATCCATCGTGACCGTGAAGATCTGCTCCTCTTCCGTGAGGCTGCGGGTGTCCGTCCCCTTCTTCAAGTAGGGCCCGTACCGTCCGTTGAGAGCGAAGATCTCGGTCGAGTCCTCTGGATCCGAACCGACGAGGCGGGGCTGGGAGAGGAGCCTCTGTGCCGTTGCGAGGTCGATTTCTTCAACGGTCATGGTCTTGAAGAGCGAAGCCGTCTTGGGTTTCACCTTCTTGTCGTCATCGAGGTCCCCAAGCTGAACGTAGGGTCCGTATCGACCGTTCTTGACGTAGATCGGCAGGTCCGTCTCGGGGTCGGTGCCGAGTTGGCGATCGTCGCTCGGCTTTTCGAGAAACTCGATCGCCAAGTCGATCGTCAACTCGTCTGGCGCGATGTCTTCAGGGATCGAGGCCGATTGCTCGCCGCGCTGCACGTATGGGCCGTACCGACCGGTTCGGGCAACGACGGGAACGCCTTCACTGTCGACTCCAAGCGGAATCGAGTTGATTGCCCTCGCATCGATCTCTTCGAGGTTGGCGTTCGCGAGCTCTTTCAAGCCCTTGTGGCCGTTGCCGAAATAGAACCGCTGCAACCACGGAATGGCTTCTTCCTCGCCTCTCGCGATCCTGTCGAGGTCGTCCTCCATCCGCGCAGTGAAGGCGTAATCGACCAGGTTGTCGAAGTGCTGCTCCAGTAGCGCAACCGTCGAGAAGGCGGTGAGCGTCGGCACGAGGGCCGCGCCCTTCTTGTACACGTACCCTCGATCCTGAATCGTCGAAATGATCGAGGCGTAAGTCGATGGACGGCCAATCCCCATCTCCTCGAGCCGCTTGATGAGGGACGGTTCGTTGTAGCGGGCAGGCGGTTTGGTTGCGTGTGACTGAGCCTCCAGGTCGATGAGGTCGGTGTTGTCGCCCTCGCTCATCGTTGGCAGATGCCGCTCCTGGTCTTCGAGATCCGCATCTGGATCGTCGCTTCCCTCCACGTAGGCACGAAGGAACCCCGGGAAACGGATCGTCTTGCCAGACGCGGCAAACAACGCCTCACGCTCGGTGGAGCCGACTCCTGAGATGCGTACCTGAACGCTCTCACCCAGGGCGTCACGCATTTGCGAGGCGACAGTTCGTTTCCAGATGAGGTCATAGAGCTTGGCTTCGTCGGTCGTGGCACCCATCGTGTCTGCGATCACCGTCGGATCCTGAAACTCATTGCCAGACGGCCTGATGGCCTCGTGAGCTTCTTGCGCGTTCTTGACCTTTCCCGCGTAGCTACGGGGCTTGTCCGGCAGGTATTCCTTGCCGTATTTGGCTGTTACGAGATTTCGTGCCGCGGTCAGCGCTGTTTCAGACAGCGTCGTCGAGTCAGTGCGCATGTAGGTGATGAAGCCGTTCTCGTAGAGGCGCTGCGCGGCTCGCATCGTTCTACCGGAGGAGAATCGCAACTTGCGGCCGGCCTCCTGCTGAAGCGTGGAGGTCCTGAACGGCGGATACGGTTTGCGGGTGTACGGCTTCGTCTCGAGGGACTTCACCCGGTAGGTCGCGGTCGCGAGCTCCGCTTGAAGTTCGGCCGCAGCGGACTCGTCGAGCACCAGCACAGAGCCCGGCTTACCGAGAGTTCCGTCAGCCGTGAAATCCTTGCCCGTCGCAACTCGCTGCTCGGCGACACTCAGCAGTTCCGCAGAGAACTGACCTTGATCCGGCACTCCGAACGTGGCTGCAAGACCGAAGTAGGCTGCAGCCGTGAAGGCCATACGCTCACGTTCACGCTCGACGATGATGCGGGTCGCAGGCGACTGCACTCGACCAGCGGACAGACGAGGCTTCACCTTCTTCCAGAGAACCGGCGAAACCTCGTAGCCATACAAACGATCGAGCACTCGCCGCGCCTCTTGGGCGTCAACCAGTGAGCGGTCGATCTCCCTGGGGTTGTCGATGGCGTGCTGAATGGCTTCCGGGGTGATCTCGTGGAACACCATTCGCTTAGTCGGCACCTTCGGCTTCAGGACCTCGAGCAGGTGCCAGGCGATCGACTCCCCTTCGCGATCTTCATCGGTCGCGAGGTACACCTCGTCAGACTGCTTCATCAGCTGCCTGAGCTTGGTGACGTGCTTCTTCTTGTCGGTCGGCACGATGTACAGCGGTTTGAACCCGTTGTCGACATCCACGCCGAGGCGCGCCCACGATTGTCCTTTGACGGATGCCGGCACGTCGGCCGCGTTTCGCGGGAGGTCGCGGATGTGGCCGATCGACGACTCGACGATGTAGTCCGAGCCGAGATAGCCGGAGATCGTGCGCGCCTTGGTCGGCGACTCAACGATGACGAGTTTTTTGGTCATTGACTCAAACGATCACTGGAGGAACGAGAACACGAAACCGTGACTCGGGACTGTTTTTACGGACACTCGGGCACACTGTCAAGGTCAGCCATTCGAGACGACCCTCTCGAAGACCTCCATCGCCCGCTCCATCGTGCGCTCCCAGGTGAACTCCTGCTCGACCCACCGGCGTCCTGCGACACCCAT
>JABDJC010000092.1 GCA_013003395.1 Acidimicrobiia bacterium | reverse complement strand
GATCGTCGGCATGTTGTGCCGTCGCTCGTCAGTGAGGCGCACCACTCCCTTGGCGACCTTCTCCGGGACGCCCACCGCGACGGCCTCGATCGATTGCCGCGCCGCTCCGTCCAGATCGTCGCTGTCTGGTCCCTCGAACGGCTCCCAGCCAGGAAACGCCATCACGCCGTCGTGGATCTCGAAGAAATCGGCGTACACCTCACCATCGGCGCCAGGAAATCCGCCGATGAGCCCGACGCGATCGATCCCCTCTGGGCGCCGATCCGCTGCGATCCACGCCAGGGTGCAGGCAGCGGAATGGCCAACCACGAACGGTCTGTTGGCCTCGTCCACCGCGGCGACGATGACCGCGACTTGATCGTCGAGAGACGCTGTGCCTGATCCGTCATCCACTCCTGGCAGAGCGACTGGGACCGGCCGATGACCGAGCCGCTCGAGTTCGTCTGCGACCTCCAACCAGATCGTGTGTGGCAGCCACAGGCCCGCAATGAGGATGACGTCCATGGGGCCAATCTACCGACGCCCATCTCCAAGTTGCCACAGCCTCGGCGAATACTTCGATAGGTTCGCCACCGGTCCAACGGGCCGGCTTCATCCCCGGATGTGTGGGTGTTGCCGATACCATGCCGCACGACTGCCGCTCGACAAGCACGGACACAATGACAGAAGCCACGAAGCAGACCGACTCAACTCATCAGCGCACTATCCCAACGCGAGCCGAAGAGTTGGGTCTCGGGCCTTGGCACTTCCTCGTTCTGGTTTCGACAATCGTGCTGGCGATCCTGATGCCGATCGAGGCGGTTTTCGGGTCGCTGGACGCTGCGTGGCTCATCGTCTTGTCAGCGGCGATCACAGTGCTGCTGCTCGCCGACACCCTCCGGCGTGCGAGGACAGGTGGTCAACGCTATCTGCGTAGTTGGTTCGTCATTGATCTGCTGGCCGCCATTCCGTTCGATCTCGTCGCCGAGCTCCCGGGCGTAGCCGGCACCTCCTCGGCGGAAGCCTTCCGGATGTTGGCCCTGTTGCGGGTGCTGCGGGTCGCCCGTCTCTTCGTTCTCCAGCGTCGATGGAGGGTGCAGACATCGTTCAACCCTGCGGTGCTGCGACTGGTGTTCTTCGCCTTCTGGATCGCTTTGGTTGCGCACTGGATGGCAAGCGGCTGGATCGCACTCGATGGTTTCGAATCGGGTCCGGCAGATCTGTCGCCGTACCAGTCGGCGCTCTATTGGGCCATTACCACGCTCACCACGGTGGGATATGGTGACATCACACCGATCGGTGTCGGTCAGACCTACTACACGATGGTTGCGATGCTGTTGGGCGCCGCTATGTATGGGTACATCATCGGTAACGTCGCCAGTCTGGTGTCCAACCTCGACGTCATCAGGGCGGGTCACCTGCAACGAGTGGAGACGGCGAACCATTTCATGCGCGACCGCCAGATTCCTCGTGATCTCCAGGCGCAGGTGCGCGACTACTACAACTACGTGTGGGACAGCCGAGTCGGTCAAGAGACCGCAATTCTCGATGAGCTGCCCAAACCGCTGCACGTCGAGATCGCGCTCCACACACATCGCAATATTCTCGAGAGCGTCCCCCTCTTCACCGGCGCAGGAGAGGACTTCTTCCGCGACCTCGTCCTGTATCTGAAGCCGCGTGTGCTCCTTCCGGGTCAGCGGCTGATGCGGCGCGGCGAGGTTGGCAGCGAGCTGTATTTCATCGAAGAAGGGTCGGTGGAGGTGCTCGGCACCGACGACGAGTCGGTCATCGCGGTGCTCGGCAGTGGCGACTTCGTCGGAGAGATGGCCTTGCTCACCGACCAGCCACGAGCCAACACCGTGATTGCTGCCGACTACTGCATCGTGTACGCGTTGGACCGCGTCGGTTTCAATCGCGTGCTCGAAAACTTCCCCGATGTCGCCGGTGAGGTTCGCCGGATCGCCGATGAACGACGGACCGGGTCAGACCAGAGCAGTTGAAGCGGATCATTTCAAGCTGTGGCGAGTCAATGAGGCGATTGTCCTTCCAGACGCCTGAGCAACCCTCGCCAGTCGCTGGATCGTCGTGCGACTTCCGACGCGTCCTCGAGAACCACTTCCGGCTAAACGCGCCACCAGCGACATGTCCACTCGAATCATGCCGCTGCCCGCGGGCAAAAGCGGCTCACCGGGGACCTTCGATGCGGTGATGAACCGTTCTGGCGGATCGCCAAGCCATCGCACGAGCGCCAGCACGCCATCTGCCTCGGCGTCGGCGGCGGTGGCGAGCCGTCGAATTGTGGAGGTTGAGACGCCCACTTCCTCAGAGATAAACCCCCACGTGACGTTCTTGTCGGCGCGGGCTCGCTCTATCGAACGACTGAGGTGCTCTAAGTCGAACGGTCCTTGATCGGGTGACACGGTTCTCGCCATCTCTAGAGGGCAGCGAACTCTCGTGCCACCTGTGCGCCCAGTCGTGCGTTGTTGTTGACGAGCGCGATGTTGGCCGTGAGGCTGGCCCCATTGGTGATTTCTACGATCCGCCCAAGAAGGAACGGCGTTGCATCCTTTCCCCGGATACCCTTCGCATCCATGTCTGCGAGGGCTTGATCGATGATGACGTTGATCTCAGCGGCGGGGATCTCGTCGGCTTCCGGTATCGGATTGACTATCGCAACTCCCCCGGACAGTCCCAGTCGCCACTTGGCCGCCATCATCGCGGCGATCTCGGCGGGCGTACCAAGGGTCATTGGGGCTGTATGACCGCTGATCCGGGAGAAGAATGCCGGAAACTCATCGGTCCCGTACGCAACGACTGGCACCCCGAGCGTTTCCAGCGATTCGAGCGTGAGTCCGATGTCGAGGATCGACTTCACTCCTGCTGAAATCACGGCGACGTTGGTCCGTGACAGTTCGGTCAGGTCGGCGCTCACGTCGTAGCTTCGCTCGGCTCCCCTGTGCACGCCGCCGATGCCGCCGGTGACGAACACGGGGATGCCCGCCAACGCCGCCAATCGCATGGTCGACGCGACCGTGGTTGCGCCGTGGTGGCCCTTGGAAACGGTGTACGCCAGGTCGCGGGTGCTGATCTTGGAGATGTCAGGGCTGGTTGCGAGGAGATGGAGATCGTCGCCGTCGAGTCCGATCCGGGGGCGGCCGGCGAGTACGGCGATCGTGGCGGGGACGGCTCCCTCTTCGCGGATGATCCGCTCGACTTCTGTGGCCATCTCGACGTTCTGTGGGAAAGGCATCCCGTGGCTGATGATGGTGCTCTCCAGTGCCACGATCGGAGTCCCGTCGTTCAATGCCTGCGCCACCTCCTCGGTGAGCACGAGTTCGGGATGCGGAGCATTCAAATCGGTTCCTCCTGTTCGAGTGCGGCCAGGACCAGCCGCTGCGTGAGATCTGGACGCACCGTGTGCGGACTGGCAATGGTCAAAGCGGCGGCCGCATGGCCGAATCGAGCGGCTTCTTCGGGCGATCCACCCTCGAGCAGCACGTGACAGAACGCCCCGAGCATCGAATCGCCCGCGCCAGTGACGTCCTCGACGGTTGTAGGCATGGCGGGCAGTTCGATCGCCCGCTCGGGGGTGCTGAGAAGCGAGCCGCGCTCCCCCAGGCGAATCCAGACCAGTTCGATGCCGCGGTCGTGCAAATCCTGCGCCGCTGCGATCACCTGCTTGTCGGTGCGTGTCGGCAGGTCGGTGAGGGCAGCCAGTTCATCGCGGTTCGGAGTGACGGCATGCACCCGGGCGTCGATCGCCTCCTTGAGCCCAGCCGCTTTGGGCACACTGACCGGCTCGAAGATGGTGCGGACCCCGTTCGACAGATCGAGGACATATTCGAGCGCATCCAGACGGAGGTTGCCATCGAGCACCAGCACCCCGGCGGATGCGATCAGGTCGCGGGCGTTGTGTAGCTGCTCCGGTCCGAGCTCGGCTGTCGCATCCATGTCAGCGATCGCCACGATGAGTTCGCCGTCGGCGTCGAGGACGGCGGTGTAGGTGCCGGTAGCCCGGTCGGTTCGCGCCACGTGCTCGACTCGAACGCCTGCAGCCGCGGTGTGATCGAGCAGAGTGTCACCCATCGGGTCGCGCCCGACGACGCTGATCAAATGGACACGGTCCCCAAGTCGGGCAATGTTCTCGGCGATATTGCGCGCCACGCCTCCCGGCTCCATCGAACCGTGACCGGGGTTGCTCGTCTTTGCTGTCGCTCTTGCCTTGCTGCGAGCCTTGAGGTCGACGTTGGCTCCCCCGATGACGACTGCGCCTGGCCGCTCAGCGAGCACGTAAGCTCGGCCGAGGATGACGCCCTTCTTGCCGAGATTGGACAGATGCACATTGATCGAGGCTCTGCTGGTTCCCAGGGTCGCCGCCAGCGTATCCGTCCCGATCAGTGGATCGCGTCGAAGCAGGTCGACGATCTGCTGTTCTCGTTCGGTGAGCATGTTTATTACTATAAAGCGTCCTTGTAATAGTAAGCAAACACACTGTGGGAGTGCTCGGACGAGTGAGTCTCGAACGTCACAAGTGCTGTCCATCGGAGCGCATCGCCAGGCAAGGCCGCAGCTGCACCCCGACGTGCAGCGGCGTACGAGCCAGGTCATCGAAGTATGTTGGGATCAGGAGCTTTCGACGCTGCTACAGCCACCACCGAAGGGCGCTGATGTCTGACACTGAGAAGGAACCGCGACTTCCTCCACGATGGTTCATCCGCCTTGCCTGGCGGATTCACCGTGGCCTCTACCGCATCACTCGGGGTCGGTTCGGGCTGAGACGCCCGAAGGGTGACCGCTACGGAATGATGCGTCTCACGACCACGGGGAGGCGCAGCGGACAGCAGCGTGCCGTGATCCTGGCCTATTTCGAGGACGGCCCGAACCTGGTGACGATGGCCATGAACGGTTGGGGTGAAGCGGAACCTGCCTGGTGGCTGAACCTGCAGGAGCAACCGGAAGCGCTCGTGGACCTACCAGCGGGAGGACGCAAGGTCACCGGGCGTGCCGCTGATGGTGCTGAACGAGCCCGATTGTGGGACCGATGGCGGGAAATCGATGACAATCTAGATGCCTACGCGTCCCGACGTCCTGCAGAAACCGCCGTTGTTGTGCTCGAGCCAGAGTAGGAACCAGCGCACAGGATCCTTCTCGGCCTGGTATCGCACCTCACGAGAACGCGGACCGTGGCCGCCAGGGCTTGTCAACGAAGCGGCTACAGCGGCCAACCCCGGTATGATGACGTTGATGGCACGGCTGCCTTGCCATCGTGTCGATTGTCCCCGCAATCTGATCAAAGTGGTGTGCCTGGCCAACGGAGTGTGTCGTGAAGCGACCATCAATCATCAGTGCGCTCGCCGAACCAGCACGTGCCTCCGGTGAGTTTGTCACCTCTGTTGGTCTGTTGCCGTTCTACCGACTGTTACCAAGAGGAGACGGACATCCCGTCCTCGTGCTTCCCGGGTTCATGGCGGCGGACGGTTCGACCTCACCTCTTCGCCTGGTGCTCACAGCTCTCGGGTACGAAACCCACCCGTGGGGCTTGGGCCGCAACATGGGGCCCACGGAACGGGTGATGGACGGAATGCCAGAGCTGCTGCACCGCATCGCCGGCGAAGCGGGTCGATCGGTGTCCATCGTGGGTTGGAGTCTTGGTGGAGTATATGGCCGTGACTTGGCGGCGAGACATCCAGATCTCGTGCGGTCGCTGGTAACACTTGGGACGCCGACTCGCCCCGCAGTGCGCTACACCAGCAACGCCGCACCCCTGTACAACGCGCTTCGCAACTTCCACGCGTCGGACCGAGACCGCTTCGACGATGGCGAGCCGCTGGAGCGTCCCGTCACCGCCATCCACACGCGATCGGACGGAATCATCCACTGGAAGACGTGCCTCATTCGCGAAACGGCCAATTCAGAGAATCTACGGGTCAGAGGCAGCCACGTCGGCCTCGGTCACAATCCAGCCGTCATCTACATCATCGCCGACCGTCTTGCGCAACCCGAGGGACGATGGACTCCGTTCGTCGCCCCTGCGGCATATCGGCGAGTCGTGACTGCGGTTTCGGCCTGACAGCGCTCGCCATTGCGCCGGGCTTACCGTAGAGTCTCCGAGCCGTGTACCAACCTTTTGCCGCAACCTCCAAGTGGATCGACATCGCAGGACCAGTTCACTATCTGGATTTCGGCGGCAAGTCCGATGGTCCACCGATCGTGCTCGTTCACGGCCTCGGCGGATCGCACGGAAGCTGGCTCGCCGTCGGGGCAGGTCTTGCCCAATACGGGCGTGTGGTGGCCATCGATCTCTCGGGGTTTGGCAGGACTCCACCTGCCGAGCGGGGTTCGACGGTCCACGCCAATCGGCGTCTGCTCTCAGAGTTCCTCATTCAGGTCGTGGGAGAGCCTGCAATCCTCGTGGGTAACTCCATGGGTGCCACTGTCGCCATCCTTCAGGCGGCGAACGACCCGCACTCGGTGGCAGGTCTCGTGCTCTCCGGTCCGGCTGTCCCAAGGGCACTTCTGGCACCAATCGATCCCACAGTGGCCAGAAACTTTGCACTTCACGCAATACCGGGCGTCGGCTCCGCCTGGCTACGACGTCGTCTCGAAAGACTTGGCGTCGAGCAGTACTCCATGGAGACCCTCGAATTGGTGTGCGCGGACGTAGATCGTGTCCCCGGCGACGTCGTGGATGCTCTCATCGAATTACGCCGTGAACAGATGGCGTTCCCGTGGCTTCGGCAGTCGTTTCTCGATGCCTCACGGTCGTTGATGAGCACGCTGTTGCAGCGTCGCAGCTTCGACAGCGACATCGCAGCAATCAAGGCGCCGGTGTTGGTCATTCACGGCAACAAGGATCGACTGGTCCCAGAGGCGAACGTGGAGCGCCTCTGGGCGATGAGGCCGGATTGGCAGGTGGAAATGCTCGACGACGTCGGTCACGTGCCGCAGCTAGAGGTTCCAGACCTGTTCATACGCCTCGTCGGATCCTGGCTGAAGCAGCTGTCGCCGGCAGTCGGCTCCGGCGGTTAGGCAGACATGCGCCAGCTCAGCGGGCTCGACGCCTCGTTCCTCAATCTCGAGACGCCATCTACGCCGCTTCATGTCGCGTCAGTGGCCATCCTCGACGGCGACACTGCCGATTTCGATGCCATCCGCGCTCACATCGAAGAGCGGCTGCACCTCTTGCCGCCATTCAGATGGAAACTGGCGCAGGTGCCGTTCGGTCTCGACCATCCGTACTGGATAGACGACCCCGACTTCGACATCGAGTTTCACGTCCGACGCATTGCTCTGCCCGCCCCAGGAGACGATCAACAGCTCGCAGATCAGGTGTCGCGCATCCACGCCAGGCCATTGGATCGGAGTCGACCACTCTGGGAGCTCTACTACATCGACAATGTGCACGGTCGAGACGTGGCGATTCTGACGAAGATGCATCATGCGGCGGTGGATGGAGCCTCGGGAGCAGAGATTCTCACCACGTTGCTCGACGTCACCCCCGTGCCAGGTGAGTTCGAGGCGCCGCCGGCCAGTCGCGATGTCTTGCGGTACCCGTCACAGCTGGAGATGTTGGCTCGGGGCGGAGCCGGCGTTCTGATGCGACCGGCGCACGCGTGGCGCACAATGCGCCGCACGGTTCAGGCACTGCCTGCGATCGGGCGACAGGTCGGGGCCATGCTGTCTCTCGTCCAACCCGAGGAGAAGGCGCTGGCCCGCCCCAAGATGCAGGCACCGCCCACTCCGTTCAACGCCCCTATCACACCTCACCGTCGTTTTGCGTTTGGCTCGGTTTCGCTCGACACGGTCAAGGAGATCAAGAGTGCACAAGGCACCACAGTCAATGACGTCATCATGGCGGCCGCTGCGGGGGCGATCCGTAGGTATTTGATCGACAAGGATGCACTTCCCGATCGTCCGTTGCAGGCAATGGTGCCGGTCTCGGTACGAACGTCCGACGAGAAGGGAACGATGGGCAACCGGGTAACCACGATCGTGGCGATGTTGCCCACTGACCTTGACGATCCACTGGAACGCCTTCAACGTGTTCATGAGGTGATGCAGGTAGCCAAAGAGCGTGACGCAGTACCCGCCGATCTTCTCTCGGACTTCACCGAGTTTGCTCCGCCTGCGGTAGCGGCTCGCGCGGCACGTGCCGTGGCGAGGCTGCGTTGGGCCGATCGATTCCGCACGCCCGTCAACCTCGTGATATCGAACATTCCAGGCCCGAACGTTCCGCTCTACTACGCAGGCGCGAGGCTCAAGCACCTCTATCCGGTCTCGGCGATCGTGGATGGCATCGGTCTCAATCTCACGCTGCAGAGCTACATGGGATCGATCGACTTCGGCCTGGTCTCGTGCCGCGACCTGGTGCCCGATCTGGCGACTCTCCTCGCGATGCTGGAAGACGAGTTCGCCATTCTCGAGGAAGCGGCTCTGTAGCGCCTGAGCGGGTCGAGCCGCAACCATCGGTCGTGCCGGCGTTCGGAGCTGTAGTTGCCCGGAACGACTGGTAACTTTGAAACCGATGACTGTGCACCGAACCGACGTGGATTGGCACTGCTATGCCATCTATTGACGCACTTCTCGAACAAGCCCGGTCGGGCTTGCAGCGAGTGCAACCATCTGAACTCTCGGAACGCATGGCGACGGGCGCCGTTGTTGTCGATCATCGCGATTCGGAGGACATAGCCGCCGAGGGAGAACTGCCCGGCGCGCTGATCATCAGGCGAGCCGTGTTGGAGTGGCGCCTCGTCGCTGACAGCCCTGGTCGACGGGTCGAACTCGAGCCGGGGCAACAGGTGATTCTCGTATGCAATGACGGCTATTCGTCCAGCCTGGCGGCTTCAACCCTCCAGCAACTCGGGGTCACGGGTGCTACCGACTTGATCGGTGGGTATCGGGCCTGGCGGGCCTTCGTCGATGGGATGTCGGACGCGGATCCTTCTTAGGCACTTGGTCGTTGCGTCGATGCTCTCGCCCGTCGGGTAGAGCGAGCAACTGGCATAATCGCCCCATGGACCAAGCCCAGGCGAAGGCCACTCTCAGACGGTATCTCGACGTTGCTCGCGACTCGCTCTTGTGGAAGCTCGAAGGGCTGTCGGAATATGACGTGCGCCGACCGATGACTCTTACGGGAAGCAATCTTCTCGGAATCGTCAAGCATGTGGCAAGCGTGGAGAACGGCTACTTGGGCGATGTTTTCGGGCGACCTTCTGGAGAGGCTCTCCCCTGGTTCACGGAAGACGCCGAAGCCAACGCCGACATGTGGGTCACTCCTGAAGAGACGCGCGAGGACATTCTCGGTCTGTACGAACGAACGCGGGTACACAGCGATGCGACCATCGAAGCCCTGTCCCTAGACGATCTCGGCGAGGTTCCGTGGTGGCCAGAGGATCATCGCCAAGTGACGCTCCACCAGATTCTCGTCCACATCACGACTGAGACCCATCGCCATGCTGGTCATGCTGACATCATCCGAGAGCTCATCGACGGAGCGGCAGGTTACCGACGGGACTCGTCCAACCTTCCCGATGGTGATTTCGAGTGGTGGGCTGGGTATCGCGCAAAGATCGAAGCAGCGGCGGCCGCTGTGTTGGAATCCGATTGACGTGCCGACACAACCCGTGCAGATTCGGTGGTTGACCGGCATCGTCGATCTGCCGACCGACACTTTTGACGCTGGAGCGGCGTTCTGGCAACAGGTGACCGAGTCGCAACGGTCTGAGTCACGCGGTGACGGCGAGTTTTCGACCCTGATTCCACCGACCGGAGACGCGTATATGCGCTTGCAGCGCATCGCGCATGGACCTCGCGTGCACCTCGACGTTCACGTGGACTCGATCGACGACGCACGGCAGACGGCTGAACGGGTCGGGGCAACCGTCGACGTGAACCTCGGACATGTCGTCATGAGATCACCGACCGGATTCACGTTCTGCTTCGTGTCGCACCAAGGTGAATCCCGCCGGCCCGAACCCGTCGGGCTTGGAGCGGCCCATCGTCTCGATCAACTGTGTATCGATGTACCGAAGCCTCACTTCGAACGAGAGATTCGCTTCTGGCAGGCGCTGACCGGCTGGACGGTTCAACACAGTCGTCTCCCGGAGTTCGCGTTCCTGGATCAACCGTCGACACTTCCCTTGCGCCTTCTGTTCCAGCAGCTGGGAGAAGACGACCGTGAGTTCGCAAGCGCACATCTCGACATCGCCTGTGGTCGAGCCGTTGCGGAGGTGATGGAAATCCATCAGCGGTTCGGCGCCAAGTACGTGTCACACGGTCTGCGCTGGACGACGATGCGTGACCCGGTGGGCCTTCCCTACTGCCTCACGCAGCGCGACGTGCTCACTGGTGAGGTCACGACATGAGTCGGCTGCATGCTGTGGGCCCTTGCCTCACCGTTGGCGTGTTGGCAGCGGACGAACCAATCACCGCTCCAGGGTGAGGCCTGCCTGCTCCCATGCGAGGACGCCACCTTCCAGTTCGTAGATCGTCGAAAACCCCAGTTCGCGCATCTGTTGAACGGCGGTGCCAGACCGGTTCCCTGACCGGCAATACACCAGATAGGGAACGTCCTTGTTCAGACCGTCGAGTTGCGCTGCGAAGTCTGCGTCGTAGAAGTCGATGTTGCGTTGATCTGGCAAGTGTCCCGCGGCCACTTCTTCTGGGGTCCGGACGTCGAGCACAACGAGGCCAGTTGGAGGCGCCGCAAGCAACTCGTCGACCTCTGTTGCCGCGAGCACGTTGACCGCGGGAGCATTGGCGACGTCGAGCTCCGCTGTTGCCGAACCGCACGAGGCCACAACGAGACCGAGAACCACGAAAACGATGTATTGCCGCATGAGATCTCCCTCGAGTCGAACCGCAAGCACGACTATATGGCCCCCATCTCGATAGCCGGAATCCGGGATCGAGCGCTTTCATGAACGATTGGGGCCAATGGCCCTACGTGTGAACGCCCATCGGTGGCACGCTGTGAGCGCCGACGGCGTCAGATACTCGTCTCGCATTGACGACTTTTTGGCCATCTCGGTGGCGAGAGTCGCACGATCAAAGAGACCTCAGGAAGGGGTTCATGATGTCCGCATGGTTCGAAGGCACAATCGAAGTTGACTGCGATATCGAGCAGGTGAATGCAGCTCTCGAGAATCTCGGTGACCTGTACGTAGCGATCGTCAGCCGGATGCCTGGTCTCCACACCGTCGAGCTGGTCGAACAAGGCGACGACTTCGTGACCATCAGAACCAACGAGGGGTTGATGAAACGCTCGAGCATCTCCAAGCGGACCGAGTCGGATCGGATGGTCGTGGAATTCGATGAGAGATACGATGCAGGATCGAAGGTCACCGCGACGTCGCACTTCTCGGAGGAATTCGCCAAAGGTGACAACGGCGTGACGTACCGCCTCGTCATGACCGACGTCGAGGCGCCTGGGTTCTTGGGCTTCTTCTACCAGAAGTTCGGTAGCTCGAAAACGGGAAATGCCTTCTTGGAAGCCTATAGGGGTCACTTCGAGAAGAAGAGCGTCTGAGTCCGGCAGGGCAGGAACCCATCAGCGACCCTGGCTGCCTCAACTGTCGAGAGAGCTGATGAAATCGATTATCGCTTCGACAGTTTCCTCTGGCTTGTCGAAGTGCGGCAGGCCCTTGGTTCCTTCGATGCGTTGCGCCGTCCACGCCTCGTGCCGGGAGGTGAACGGAGCCAACTCGTCGAACGATGAGTAGTTGTCTTCGTCGAACAGCACCAGCGTCGGTGCCTTGACGTTGCGATACAGCGTTTCGGTTGGGCGCCGAGTGAACAGCTTCCCTGAGAGGAACGCGGCAGGTGCGAACCGCGCGTTCGGTTGGTGGGCGGTCAGATAGCCGTAGCTCGAGAGCGCTGGATCGACGTCGCCAACGAACGACTTTGCGAGGAAATAGTCGATCGACAATCGAGTTGTGAGGCCGTCGTAGATCGCTTGGCCAATCACCGGCGTACGGAGAATGTCTCCAAGCTTCTCGGGCGGCGCAGAGTCGCTACCGCCGAAACCGGTCGGAGAGAGCAGGGTGAGCGAGGCGACCAGATCGGGGCGGAGAGTCTCGGCTCGGGCTGCAAACTCGGACCCGAGGGACAACGCGACGACGTGAGTTGGCCGGCCTATGTCCTCCAGCGCCGCCACGACGCCGGCTGTCATGTGGTCGACGGTGTACTCGATTGGTGAGCGGTCAGACTTGCCGTATCCAGGAAGGTCCAGAGCGGCTACGGCGAAGTCCGTCGACAGACGATCGAACAACGGGCGCATCTCTGCTGCGGACGCAGCGGCGTTGACCGAGTGTACGAGGAGAACCGCCTGAGCCTCGTCCCGACCACGGCGATAGAGCGCGACACGGTCACGACCCGGAATCTGAGCGAAGTCGGGAGCGGTAGCCACCGGATCAGGTAGCGGAAGGTTGTGATCCACGAACTTGGAGCTGTAGGCAATCCCGGCAGCCATCGCCCAGGGCGCGGCCTTCAGCGCTTTCGACAGGAACCAGAAGGGTGCAGTGATGATGTTCATGGTGCTCCCATACCCAAGTGATCGTGAGCTCAACCCTAGGAATCATCGCCACGGAATCCCACGAGAGCTTTGCGAAGTCTTCTCAAAGGTGCTTTACCAAACGGTACCGTTTGGTATATACTCCAACCCATGCCAGAGACACGGGGACGGCCCCGAGACCCAAGTAGAGATCGAGCCATTCTGAATGCCGCTCGAAGCGCCATTGCTTCGCACGGATACACCGGTGCGTCGATGGAGCAGATTGCGAAGCTCGCGCGTGTCGGTAAAGACACGCTATACCGGCGCTGGTCGACGAAGGGCCAGCTTGCCCTTGACCTGATGGACACTCTTGCCCGCGACGCGGTACGTCCCTCCCCCATCGATCCGGATCCGCGGCTCAACCTGTTGATGTTCCTGAAGGACATCGTGCGGCTCTGCCGAACCACGGACTTCGGGCCACTCGTGGCCGGCATGGTGGGCGAAGCGGCTCGAAGCGACGACTTCGCAGAGCACTTTGCCGATTTTTGGGAGCGACGCCGCCAGATCGCGGCTTCGCTCGTCAGGGATGTTCTGGGACCTGTTGCTACCGACACTGATGTCGAGCGCAGCCTCGACCGACTTCTCGGGCCTATCTATTACCGCCTCCTGCTCACCCGAGCCGAGGTGACTGACGAGTACCTGTGGGACCTCGTCATCTCAATTCCATGGACGGTCGAAGACGACCACAACCCAGGGAACCAACAACAAACAAACGAGCACGAAGGCGACAGCGTCGCCCAAGTCTCACTAAAAGGATGAATCAAACAATGAACAACAACGAACACCTTCTGACCATTGTCGAACCCACCATTGGTGGGGATGCGACCATCGAGCTGGCTCGAAGAGCCGTGGCCCGCGGCGGCACCGCCAGCGTGCTGATGGTTATCACCGACCGTGTCGAGCGTGACATCCGAGCGTTCGCCGCCTCCGAGGAGCTCGGGTACGGCGAAGCAGAGGAGCAGGCGATCATCCAACTGCGCGAGCTTTGCCTCGAGCAGATCGGCGAGACCGTCCCGATCCGGATGCACTTTGGTTCACTCGGCAGCGACGTAGTCAAGTACATCACCGGCGACACGACGACCATCGCCATTCCGGCACGACTCGCCAACAACGGCTTGGTTGAGAGAATCGTGTCGTACAGCGGCCGGCCAGTGATTGTCGCTCCGAGCCTTGCGGCGGTTGCGTAGCGCTGACAACGCAGCTCCAGCCTCAGGTTGACCCGCCGTGGATCCCATGGCGGGTCAACCTATTTGGGGCCGTTTGATCGGTCACTGATTTCCGCCGTGTTGGCGGCAATCGTGCGATACAACCGCCCCAATTGCGTTCTCAGCCGTCCACGGACAGGTCCACGCTCATTGCCTCAGCAATGCGCTCGGCATCGTCGCTCGACACCTCGAACAGCCCCCGTCGGAAGGGAAATCCCCAACGCTGCTTGTCCGTGATGAAGGTCAGATCCTCGATGAGCGGTCTGATCGGTGCTTCTTTGCACTTCGCAAACGTGACGTCTCGGCGCCAAGGGTGAAAATCCGGGCGCATCTCTACTTGATACGGCTCGTCGTCCGCGACCCAGCCGAGGGCCGTGAACGACTGGAGCGGCTTGCCTGCTCGGAGCTCGGTTCGTGGCGAATAGAAGATGATCACGTCGCCTCGGGAGAGGCGCTTCAGCCTCGTGGACTTGCCGTGGTCGGCTTGTGTGAAGCCGCCCGCAACGCCGATGTCGACGTGAGCCTTCGAGATCGTGTTGATCCAATAGCGAACGGACGGTGCAATGCCGTCAGAAGTCAATTGGTGTCTCCCCCACTAGCTCGAGCGCACCAGTTGTCACAGGGAACCTGTCAGTCGTGAACGCCGATTGACTGTAGGAAGCGGTTGGAGAATTTCCCATTCGGGTCGTATCTACGGACCAGTGCCGCGAACTCCGGCAAGCGAGCAAGCCGCTCCGACAGCGTCGAGCGATCGATGGCGAACAACTTGCCCCAGTGTGGCCGCGGCGAATACGGTGCGAGCGCAGCCTCGATATCGGGAAGAAGGGCGGCAACCTCGGCCGGATGCTTTTTCCACGTGAAGCCGATGGTCAGGCTGGCTTGTCGATACGCCGGACTCATCCACAACTCGTCGGCGGCCGTCGTTCGGATCTCAGCGATGCCGAGGTGTGGCGAGATGCGATCTCCCAAGCCTCGCAGGGCGTCGAGTGCGGCGGCGCCATGTTGTCGATCGACGAAGTACTCGGACTGCAACTCGTCGCCGCCTGCTGACGGCTGGGAGTCGAGGCGGAAGTGAGGGAGCCGGTCTGACCACGGGCCAGGAACGCCCGCTCGAGCATTGAGGTTGTGGACTTCCGGGAGTTCTGCGTCGTCGTTCCAGGTTCCGCCGAAGCGGAACACGGGAGCTGCGCCCGGATGGTCAGCGGATTCGGTGATCGATTTCTGCCAGACACTCTTGATCGTTGGACTTCCAAAGTCCGCCATCAGGCTCACGCTGTACGCGCTCGCCATCACCTCGTCGAGGTTGTGCAACACGGAATCCCAGGAGGCGTTTCGGTAGAGGTCTTGACGGAGGGTGTAACTCGGCACGACGTCCAGCGTTACTCGCGTAATGACGCCGAACGCTCCGAGGCCAACGGCGATGGCAGCGAGATCCGGGTTCGAGCGGTCCACCGTCACCACCGAGCCATCAGCGGTGACCAGTTCCAGTGCGGCGATCGCAGTGGCAAGCACCCCGTTGTTGTCGCCTGAACCGTGGGTGCCGGTGGCGGTGGCGCCGGCTACCGAGATGTGGGGCAATGAGCCCATGTTCTGCAGTGCGTAGCCGCGTCGCTGGAGTTCAGCGGCGAGCACGCCATACGAGGCGCCCCCGGTCACCGTGGCCGTCATCGCGTCGCGATCGATGATGATCTCTGAGGCCAGACCCGACAGCGAAATCAACGCCTCCGGTGAGTCCGCGACGGTAGTGAAGGAATGTCGAGTACCAAGTGCCTTCACTTGCGGTGAGCGTGCGACCAAGTCCTGCACCTCTGGCACAGAGGTCGGGTGGTGCACGACGTGGGCTTCAAACGCGAAGTTGCCTGCCCAGTTCGTCAGTCCTGTATTGGGGCCCGCATCGCGCACGACTATCCCCCGTTGACCGGACTCGCCTGGTTCAAGTCCCTGCGAGCTCGGACTCGATGCGGGCGACGACTTGGCGAGTGTTCACCAACGCATCGGGGTTCACCGCAATCGAGTCGATCCCACGCCGCACGAGAAACTCGGCGAGGTCAGGATGGTCGCTCGGACCTTGACCACAGATTCCGACCTTGCAGCCGGCAGCCTTTGCCGCGGTGATCACCTGTTCGATGGCCTTGAGCACAGCCGGGTTGCGTTCGTCGAACAAGTGGGCCAGTTCGCTCGAGTCGCGATCGACCCCGAGAACCAACTGTGTCAGGTCGTTGCTTCCGATGGAGAACCCGTCGAAACGCTCGGCGAACTGATCGGCGAGAAACACGTTGGCCGGGATCTCGGTCATCACATAGACCTTGAGGTCGTCGCTGCCACGCTCCAGTCCGTGGCGAGCCATGAACGCCAACACGGAGTCCGCTTCGTCGAGTGTGCGCACGAACGGCAGCATGACGATGACGTTGTCGAGACCCATGTCCATGCGGACTCGCCGAATCGCTTCACATTCGAGAGCGAAGGCATCCTGATACGGACCGTCCGCGTAGCGCGAAGCGCCACGCCACCCCAGCATGGGGTTCGACTCGATCGGCTCGAACTGAGTACCACCGAGCAGGTCGGCATATTCGTTGGACTTGAAGTCGCTCATGCGGACGATGACTGGTGCCGGGTAGCGCGACGCGGCGATCCGGGCCACACCGCTCGCGAGGCGGTCGACGAAGAACTCTCCCAAGTCGTGATATCCGACGGTGATCTGCTCGATCGTCGACCGCACTTTGGAGTCCTCGATGTCGTCGAAGTGGAGCAGAGCGAGCGGGTGAACCTGAATGTGGTCGTTGACGATGAACTCGGTGCGGGCGAGCCCAACCCCGTCTGCGGGCAGCTTCCACCAACGAAACGCAGCGCCGGGCGATGCCAGAATCAACATCACGTCGGTCTTCGTTTCCGGGAGGTCCGTGAGATCGATCTCGATCTCGTCCCAATGAACTTGTCCGCTGTAGACCCGCCCGTCGTCGCCCTCGGCGCACGACACCGTCACTTCCATGCCGTCTTCGAGTACTGACGTTGCATTGTCGGCGCCTACGACAGCGGGAATGCCCAGCTCGCGGCTGATGATGGCGGCGTGTGCGGTGCGTCCGCCTCGATCGGTGACCACTGCGCCGGCGCGAGCCAACAAAGGACCCCAATCAGGGTCGGTCATCTCGGTGACGAGAATGTCACCGTCGCCGAAGCGATCTGACTCTTCCATGCCGGAGAGAATTCGGACCGTGCCGGCGGCAACCGATCCACCCACTGCGGTACCGCGCACGATCGGCGTGGCATCCGTCTTCACCTGATAGGCGGTGAGCGAGCCGGCGTTCGATTGCGACTGAACCGTCTCAGGCCGTGCCTGCACCACGAACAGATCTCCGCTGTCGCCGTCCTTCGCCCATTCGACATCGACGTGGTGGCCGTAGTGCTCCTCGATGACGGTCCCCCACTTCGCCAACTCGATCACTTCGCTGTCGCTGAGAACGAACGATTCCATCTCTCGGCGCCGACAATCGACGACCTTCGTAGCCGCCACCTCGCCGGTGGCGTATACCTCCTTGGAGAGCTTCGAACCGAGCTTGCGGTCGATGATCGGGCGTCGGCCATCTTCGTCACCACCGAGGGTTGGCTTGAAGACCACCCACTCGTCTGGCTCCACGTTGCCACGCACGAGGTGCTCACCCAATCCCCAAGCACCGTTGATCACCACAACGCTTGGGAAGCCGGTATCGGGATCGAGGGTGAACATGACCCCCGAGGAAGCCTTGCCCGAGCGAACCATCTTTTGAATGCCAACGGACAGCCCCACCTGCTGGTGGTCGAACCCCTGCCGGGCTCGATATGCGATCGCACGGTCGGTGAACAGGGACGCGTAGCAATAGCGGACGGCGTCGAGCACATCTTCCGCGCCGGTGACGTTCAGGAGCGTCTCTTGCTGGCCGGCGAAGCTTGCGTCCGGCAGGTCTTCTGCGGTTGCCGACGAACGGACTGCCACATCGGCTTCTTCCATTCCGAACTGCTGCGACAACTTCCCGTACATGTCACGAATCTGGTCTGCCAATTCCGGAGGAAATTCACCGCGGCCGAACGCGCGACGGATGGTGGTGCCGGCTCGAGCGAGCTCGCGATCGTCGGTTTCGACCAGTCCTTCCACAGTGGCAGCGATCAATTCGTCGAGGCCGTTGTGGGTGACGTACTCCCTGAACCCGGCGACGGTGACCGCGATACCATCCGGGACGCGTACGCCGCGAGATTTCAACGTGCTCAGCATCTCGCCGAGTGAGGCGTTCTTGCCGCCGACGACGTCGACATCGTCCTTGCCGAAGGCGTCGAGTGGTTGGACGAAGGCGGTCATTAGAGCGGACTCCCCTCACTGTGATTGGTCTCTATTTTTACCATCGTGCTCACGTCGACGACGGATAGGCGACATCCAATATGTCACTTTGGCGCCAGTGACAAACCTGGGATGGATCCATATGGTCAGTTGGAGCCGTGCAATGTGTCGTCCGATTCTCCGTCCAGGCGTGCCGCAGCTCAGCGGGGAGCGCGCGACTGCATCCACGATTCGCTGACGACCGCTGCCGCTTCCGGGTTGTCGACGGCAACCACCAGTTGGTTGTCATGGTCGCTGTAGAGCACTTCGATGTTGACCCCCGCGTCCGAGAGTGCGCGACAGAACTTGCCGAGTTGCCCAGGTTCGTCCTGGTTGAGGCGTTGTACGAGCACCGGGCGGCTGGCCTTGACGGTCATGCCCGCCCGCTCGAGTACCCCGCGGGCAGCCTCCCCATCGTCAACGAGAAAGTGTGCGACTCCGACACCGTCGACGAGCCACATGCCCCCGCCCTCGACGCTGATGCCCGCGCTGCCGAGAGTCTCGCCCATCGTGGCGAGCTCGCCTGGCTGGTCTTTCATATGGATCTCGAGATCGAACATTCGGTTCCCCCTTCTGATGTGTGTTGTCGGATCCGAGTCCCTCTCACGAAGGGCGTGGGTTCTTCGCCTGAAATGCGGCGAGGTTCAAGGCGGTCCTCTTGCGTACTTGGCCCTTGAGCAGCGGCGTCCAACCCAGCATTCGTCCTGGGGTGCCGAGCGCCTGCGCTGACCACTTCCAGAAGTTGAATCGATCACGATGTTCGACGATCTTGCCATCGTCGAACCGCATCGTGGCAGTGACATCATTGGTCACCGAGCGACCGGTTGGAGAGAAGGTGTACTCGGCGATCCAGTTCGTGACCACGGTCGCGTCTGTCGAACTCTTGATGGTGTGACGTACACGCAGGTCGGTGGCATTGGAACAGAGCATGCGCCACATGTCGCCGGCGTCGATTCCGTTCAGCTCGCCGAACGCGGGATCTTCGAACACGCTGTCAGGCCGATAGAGGCTCGCCATCGTGTCCCCATCACCGCTTGCCAGCGCGTTGTAGAAGGTGTTGACGACATCGCGGTTCATGATTGGTCAGCCAGGTCCGTAACCGCTTCGAAACGAGGGAATCGCATTCTCGCTCCCGCCTCGGCCCAGTCCATGTGGTTACGCACGTACTCATTGGCAGCGTCGCGCACCGGTTGATAGTCCCACGACACTCCACTGCCGGTCATCGCTGCATGCAAGGTGCGTCTCGCCCGCTGCGAACTGAGCACCTGCTCGCGGATCGCTTCGGAGTCCCATTTGGCGGCTACCTCGGCGGCGAATTCAGCGGATAGGTCGGCGTGGGCAGGGTCCTCGGCGAGGTTGCGAGTCTCGTCGGGGTCGCTGGCGAGGTCGTAGAGCAGCGGCGGATCTGTTTCGCAGTGGATGTATTTGAAGGCGCCGCGTCGGATCATGAAGATCGGATACGACGTCATCTCGGCGCAGTACTCGCCTGTCGTCTCGTCGACGGCGTCCTCTCCGCCGTTGATGAGGTGCCACAAGCTGCGTCCGTCCAGGTCTTGACCGATCTCCGGCCAGGGACGACCGTCACCCGAAGCGATGTCGAGCAGGGTCGGTAGGAAGTCCAGATGCGAGCAGGCGTTTGGCACGATGTCGGGCGAGATACCGGGTCCGGCGATGATGAAAGGGACGCGAGCGGATCGCTCGAACATCGACATCTTGAACCATTGGCCGCGCTCACCCAGCATGTCGCCGTGGTCGGCGGTGAGGATGATGAGGGTGTTGTCTGCCTGGCCCGTCTCTTCGACCGTTTCGATCAGCCTGCCGAGCCAAGAATCGAAGTAGCTGGTGTTGGCGTAGTAGCCGTGTCGGGCACTGCGGATATGTTCCTCAGTAGCGCCGACCGTGTCGTACTCGATGCCGGCCCGGATTCGCTTGGAGTGAGCGTCGAGTGCCGTCGGCTCTACTGGTGTCGGCAGATCGATTTCATCGTGATCGTACAGGTTCCACCACTCGGGCCTTGCGACGTAGGGGTCGTGTGGATGAATGAACGAAGCCACCAACATCCAAGGGCGCTCGTCACCGTCACGGGCGTAGTCGTAGATACGTCGCTTGGCGGCAAATCCGACCTCCTCGTCATATTCGATCTGGTAGGTCATCGCCGCCTGTCCGGCCTCGTGCAGGCTGTCCATGTTGTGATACCACTTGCCGATGCGCTCGCTGGACTGATCCCAGTTCGGAGTCCAGGCGAAGTCGGCCGGATAGATGTCGGTCGTGACTCGTTCGTCGAAACCATGGAGCTGATCCGGGCCGACGAAGTGCATCTTGCCCGAAAGGCAGGTCCGGTATCCCATGAGACGCATGTAATGCGCCACGGTGGGCACCGACGCAGGGAACTCGGCGGCATTGTCGTAGGCGCCGATTCGAGTTATGGCTTGGCCGGAAAGGAATGAGAATCGGGCAGGTGCGCACAACGGTGAATGGGCGTACGTGGCATCGAACCGGACTCCCCTACGTGCCAACGCATCCATGTTGGGTGTGCGGACAAGCGGATGGCCGTACGTACCTGTGGCGTGAGGAGCCAACTGATCGGCCATGACCAACAATACGTTCGGCGTCCGAGTCTTCATCGCCCGGCGACACTAGCCACAATCGCATTGTCGAAGCGGCCCGCATGTGCAACAGAGACGCCGGCCTGGAAGGTTGCGCCAGCACCGACGTCAGGAATGGGGCCAGCGCGGATGCTCGGCGAGCCATATGGCCGCCATTCGCTTCGGAGCTCGAGCCAGCCATGCTTCTGCGATGGCCTCTGCCAATTCGTCTCGGCTGAGTTCTCCGAGCCTGCTGGCGCGGAGGAGAACTGCCGGATAGCCGTCGAAGTGGCTCGTGGTGAAGAATGGAGTGGAGTCGTCGTCGACCAGTGCGTGCTTGTCGGCCTCGGATTCAACCCAGAACACGATGACGTCTCGGAACCGCTCGCCGGTGTCCGGATCCACGGCATCAGGGCGCGGGTTCCTGAAGAACACGAAGCTGCGACCACGAACCTGATAGATCGCGTTCTGGGCAGAGCCTTCCGTTCTCATCACACCAGGGAAGGAAGCGGACAGCTCGTGCACATCTGAGACGGTTGATGGACGTTGCCTTGCCACAACGACAGACTAGAAGCAAGTCAACACGCCGGTAGGCCCATTGGTCCGCGCGCAATACCGCAACCGCCGTGAGCCAACACCCGTGCAAACGGTGTGTTGGTAGCGGCGACACACGACGTCCGCGAGGGTGGCGCTCGGTCTACGTGAGGTGATAGGTCAGGGCCATGGCGATGCACTCCTTGAGTTCAGCCAAGGGAATGGCCTCACCATTGGCGAAGACCAGCGCTCGGTTTCCCTCGTAGGCGAAAGTGTCTCCGAAGAGCGCCTTGAAGCTCTCAACCAGGTTCGTGCTGCAGATGAAGAACATACCGTAGTCGTACGTAGTCGAGTTGCGGATCGGTGCCACTCGAATGGTGCTACCGCTGCCGGTCTCGCTCGTGAGATAGCTCGGTTGTCCCCACTTCAACGTCTCCTCGAGGGGACCCACTCCATCGATGGACTCCGCAGCTGCGAAGATGAGTTCGCGGAGCGCGAGGAGGCTGGTGCGCTCGGCGTCGCTGTACGACTTATAGGCGGAAGCGACCGACTGCGACTCGATTGTGGCCGTCTCTTTCACTCTCTAAATCCTACGCCGCGATCCGAATCTGGCCGAGCAGTTACGTGGTGATGGTCGAGACGAGTCCTGCAAGGTCACTGACCACGATGTCGGGGCGTTCCACGTTTGGATACAGCACGGCACCGGGCCGCGCAATGAACGCCGTCTGCAGTCCGACATTCTTAGCTCCTGCAAGATCCCAGGCGTGTGCGGCCACCATCAGTGTCTCAGTCGCATCGGTCTCGAGCAGATCGAGCGCGTGTCGATACGGCTTTGGATCCGGTTTGAACGCCTGGACTTCCTCGGTGCTGACGACGTGATGGAAGAGCTCGATGATGCCGGCATTGGTGAGCTGAGCAGCAACGCCCGAACGAGAGGAATTCGTGAGCGCAGCCATGATGAATCCGTTGGAACGGAGCGACTCGAGAGCAGGGACGACGTCGGGATGTGCCGGTAGGTGCCGAATCGGTTCGATGATCGCCTGCTCCGCGGTGTCTCGGTCGATGGAGATCCCCTGCTTCTCCCCGATCATCATCAACGCGCCTACGCCCACCTGCGCGAAATCTCTGTACTGGCCGATCAACGAGTCGACCAGTGAGTATTGGAGCATCGTCGTGAACCAAAGCGGAAGGAGGTCGCCACGACCGCCAAGCGCCGCACCGACCGTCTCCTTCAATGGCGTGAGGTCGAGGAGCGTTTCGTTCACATCAAAGATCAGCACCCGTGGCATGTCAGTCATGGCAGCGCCTCATTCCGATAGGTGTACCCAAACTAACTCGCATGGGTGGAGTCATGATCCTCCGCAACAGATGGCTCACTCCTCTACTGACGTCGAGCCTCGTCGCAGACGGGCGACGCCGTTTGGACTTGGCGGTCCTGTTGTCGAGCGCATCCGTCACTCTTCTGGTCCGCAGGAGTCGAGTCGCTGCGTGCCCGTGCCGTTGCCCCGTTGTTGTCGGACGTGCGGCCATCTCGAGCAGTGTCGTGAATCTGGCTCGAGGGTCGAGCTGGAGGGCTGGTGGATTCGGACGATGTCGAGCCAGTTCCGCCGCAACCAGCGACCACGATCAGGATCACCGCAAGGAGTCGAAACCCCGCTCTTTTCACTTGCGAATTGTAGATGCGCCGTCAGCGTTGGACGATCGAAATCAACCGCTAATCGTCACATATTCGGCGAGGTGTTGGCCGGTGATCGTTGATCCAGATGCGACAAGATCTGCCGGTGTGCCTTCGAATACCACTCGACCACCGTCGTGCCCGGCGCCCGGGCCCAGGTCGACGATCCAATCTGCATGGGCCATCACGGCTTGATGATGCTCGATGACGATCACCGACTTGCCTGAGTCGACCAATTGATCGAGGAGGTTGAGCAGGTGGTCGACGTCAGCGAGATGGAGACCACTCGTCGGTTCGTCCAACACGTAGATGCCACCGTCGGTTGCCATTTGGATCGCGAGCTTGAGACGCTGCCGCTCGCCTCCTGACAGCGTGGTGAGTGGTTGTCCCAAGGTGAGATAGCCGAGCCCGACGTCTGCCAGCCGTTCGAGGATCTTGCTAGCCGCCAGAACCTTCGTCTCACCGCCACTGAAAAAGTTGAGCGCCTCCGACACCGACATGGTCAAGACCACATGAATGTTCTTGCCTTCGAGTTCGTACTCGAGAACGCCGGCCTGGAATTGCTTGCCCTCGCACTCTTCGCAGGTCGTGGCCACGGTGTCCATGAATCCAAGTTCGGTGTAGATGAGACCCGCACCCTTGCAAGCAGGACACGCACCCTCGGAATTGGAGCTGAACAGGGCGGGCTTGACGTCGTTGGCCTTGGCAAACGCCTTACGGATCGGATCGAGCAGTCCGGTGTAGGTGGCAGGCGAACTCCGTCGTGACCCTCGAATCGGTTGTTGATCGAACGCCACGACGCCCTCTCGTCCCGAAACGGAGCCGTGGATCAGCGAGCTCTTGCCCGAGCCGGCGACACCAGAGATGACAACGAGCACGCCGAGCGGTATGTCTACGTCGACCTTCTGCAGGTTGTGCGTGCTGGCACCTCGGATCTCGAGTGCGCCGGACGGAGAGCGCAACTCATCCTTGAGAGATGCCCTGTGATCCAGGTGCCGGCCAGTCAGGGTGTCGCTAGTGCGCAGCTCATCGAACGTGCCTTCGAACACCACCTGTCCCCCTGCGCTACCGGCTCCGGGACCGAGATCCACGACATGGTCGGCGGTTTCTATGACCTCAGGCTTGTGTTCGACGACCAGCACCGTATTGCCCTTGTCTCGCAGCTGACGCAGCAGCTCGTTCATCCGCTGGATGTCGTGTGGGTGTAAACCCACAGTGGGCTCGTCGAACACGTACGTGACATCGGTCAGCGACGAACCGAGGTGGCGGATCATCTTGGTCCGCTGCGCCTCACCTCCAGACAACGTTCCGGATGCCCGATCGAGCGACAAGTAGCCCAAACCGATTTCCACGAACGCCTCCAGGGTCTCTCCGAGCGCGCCGAGCAGCGGCGCCATCGAGGGTTCATCGAGACCATCGATCCACGCTGCCAGGTCGGTGATCTGCATAGCGCAGGCGCCAGCGATGCTGATGCCCTTGATCTTCGACCTACGGGCGTCTTCACTCAGTCGAGTGCCACCGCACTCGGGGCAGTCGGTGAAGGTGGCGGCACGATCGACGAACTCGCGTATGTGCGGTTGAAGCGAGTCGCGATCCTTGGAGAAGAAGGACTTCTGCAGCTTCGGGATCAGGCCTTCGTAAGTGAGGTTGACGCCCTCGACCTTCACCTTCCGAGGTTCGCCGTACAGAAAGTCGTTGAGTTGCTTCTTGGTGTATTTGTTGATCGGCCTGTCTGGATCGACCAGGCCCGACTCGGCATAGACACGGACGGTCCAAAGACTGTCTGACTTCCAACCAGGGATGGTGAACGCTCCCTCGGTGAGGGACTTCGAGTCGTCGTAGAGCTGAGTGAGGTCGATGTGCGACACACTGCCTCGTCCCTCGCAGTTCGGGCACATGCCGCCGAGCACGGTGAAACTCGCCTTCTCGCGCTTCTTGTTGCCCTTCTGAATCGAACCAGACGCCGTGATCGAGGGAACGTTGAAGGCAAACGCATTGGGGGAACCGATATGCGGCTTCCCGAGCCGACTGAACAGAATGCGCAGCATTGCATTGGCGTCCGTCGCCGTGCCCACAGTTGAACGGACATTGGCGCCCATGCGTTCCTGGTCGACGATGATCGCCGTCGTCAGGCCCTCCAGAACATCGACCTCCGGGCGCGCCATCGACGGCATCATTCCCTGGAGGAACGCACTGTATGTTTCGTTGATGAGGCGTTGGGACTCCGCCGCGATCGTTCCGAAGACCAGGGAGCTCTTGCCTGATCCGGACACGCCGGTGAAGACGGAGAGTCGTCGCTTCGGGATTTCGACGCTGACGTCTTTGAGGTTGTTGACGCGGGCGCCGTGGACGCGAATCATGTCGTGACTGTCGGCGGCATGTGCGTTGGCTTCGGTGTTTCGGCTCACGGTGTCCGCATCAGGTGACGGTGGAGGTAGCGCTGATCACTTCTTCGCGAGCGCGGAGCGAAGAGAGGATGTCGTTCATGGCCTCGGTACCAATGCCGGTTATTTCGCAGTCGAGCTTGCGGCGGCCTTCGTCTTCGGCGATCGACAGGCGATGTACCTGAGCGCCGATCGCGTTCAATGCCTCGAACAGTGGCGTCAGGGTCCCATGTCCAACGCGATACTCGATGCTCAACGGCCGCACGTTGCTGCGCCGTATGCGGGTGCGAATCGGTGCGAAACCGACCATTGCGAGCAGGGCGATCGCCAGAGCGGCTGCAGCGACCCAGTAGAGACCAAAACCAGACGCGACTCCGAGCGCACCGGCAAACCACAGCGTTGCAGCCGTGGTTATCCCCGTCATCGTGAAACCTGTCTTGATCATTCCACCGGCACCGATGAAACCGATGCCTGTAACCACCTGAGCGGCAACTCGAGTCAAGTCGGTTCCGTCTGCAGATACCGACGCTCCCGCAACCGTGAACAACGCTGCACCGGCGGCAACAAGCGTGTGGGTGCGCAAACCAGCCGTCTTGTGGTTGACCTCGCGTTCGATTCCGAGGGCTGCTCCCAGAACAGCAGCAAGCGCTACTCGGACGATCATCTCGAGATCTGTCATCGCGCAATCACCCAACTCGGCTGGCTTCGCACAGTATTGCAGCGCGGTCGACGAAGACCTGGCGACGCCGTTGGGTCGCGACTTTCCTGCCCTGGCCCGATCTCAGAGTCTCGCCTGAGGAAGGCGAGCGCTCAGAACTTGCCAGAGTTCACCCACTCGTCTCTCGGGAGAATCTCTTCCATCACGTCCCAGTGTTCGACGATCCGTCCGTCCTCGACTCGGAAGAGGTCCAACACCGCGGTGTCCGCCCCAGCCAACTGCATCTCCGACAGCACTGCCACGAAGTTGCCTGAGCCGACAAGCTTGTGGATCTTCTGGTAGACCATCGACTTCCCCTGTTCTGTGAGGGTGGCGACAAAGGCCGTCAGACCCTCGAGTCCGTCACCGACAAGCGGATTGTGCTGGAGGTACGTCTCAGTCGAGATGTACTCCGTCACCTTGTCCATGTCCCCGTTGATGAGCACATCGGTGACGAAGTCGCGGACCAGGGTCTTGTTCTCTTCGGTTCTGTCGAGGTCCGTGACCTCGGTGGCACCATCGATCTGGGTGTGGCCGGACACGGATTCGTCCACCCACTCCGCGATGAGATCCCAATGCTCGATCATCTTGCCTTCATCGTTGGTGTCGAAGATGTCCGCGGTGACGTATCGGTACTCGCCGTCGTTGAGCGTCTGCAACGCGTGGAGAAACACGTATTGGCCGTCCTCGAATCCTCGGACGATCTCGATTTTGCGCTTGGGGTTGCGCTCGACGAACTCGGAGAAGAACTCGATGAAGCCGTCCTTGCCGTCGCGTACCGGTGTCGAGTGCTGCAGGTATGGATCAGCGGCGTACTTGTCGATTGCAGCGACGTAGTCGCCATCGCCGATCGCCTCGAGGTAGAGCGCCTTGGCGTTGTCCAATCGCATGCCCATTTTAAACTGCCTTTCGGTGACTGCTTTAGACATCTTCTCGCAGTCGTGCGCAACGTCGAAAGGTCCTAGGGTGACGACTGATGGTCGAAAGTGGACAACGAGCAATCGAACCCGTCGATTTCGAGAGTCGCGTTCACTCCCGACTCCCGGTGGAGGTCGTCGAGAGCGGCGACGTCCTTTCGCGCCACGACA
>JABDJC010000087.1 GCA_013003395.1 Acidimicrobiia bacterium | reverse complement strand
TGTTGATGATCTTGTCGATGGCCTCGTGGCCTTCGATCTTGCGGTGTTTGCCTGGCAAGCTGCGCGCTCCGTGGAGTTCGGCGTGCAGCGCCTTCGAGAGGATCTCCTGCACGAGCGACGACTTGCCGCTCCCAGATACGCCTGTGACGGCGATGAACTTGCCGAGCGGGAACGATATGTCCACGTCCTTGAGGTTGTTGTGGGCAGCTTTTCGGATCGTGATCTTCTCGCCTGATCCGATCCGCCTCGTCTTCGGCACCGGGATGGCGCGACGTCCTGACAGGTAGTCGCCGGTGAGCGAAGCCGGCTCGGCGAGCACCTGGTCGAGCGTGCCCTCGACCACAACACGGCCACCATGTTCTCCGGCCCCTGGACCGATGTCGACGATGTAGTCAGCCGTTCTGATCGTCTCCTCGTCGTGCTCGACGACGATGACGGTGTTCCCGAGATCACGCAGACGCAACAGCGTCTCGATGAGCCGACGGTTGTCTCGTTGATGGAGCCCGATCGACGGTTCATCCAGGATGTACAGCACGCCGACGAGACCAGAGCCGATCTGCGTCGCCAGCCGAATCCGTTGTGCTTCTCCCCCCGACAGCGTTGCGGCAGATCGAGCGAGCGTCAGGTAATCGAGACCGACGTCGACGAGAAAGTCGAGCCGAGCCCGTACCTCTTTGACCACACGCTCGGCGATGTGCATGTCCCGGTCGCTGAGTTCCAGGTCGTTGAGGAACTCCGAGGCACGCCGCAGCGACATCGTCGACAGCACATGGAGGTTGATCCCCCCGAGGGTGACCGCGAGAGACACCGGATTGAGTCGCCCGCCCTCACATGCCGTGCAGGGCACCTCACGCATGTATTGCCTGAACGAATCACGTTCATTGTCTGACAGCGTCTCTGAATACTTGCGCTCGATCCACGGAATCACGCCTTCGAACGTGGTTTCGTACCGGCGTTGCCGGTTGAAACGGTTCTTGTACGAGACCTCGAATGCCTTGTCGCCTGCTCCATACAACAGCAGCTTCTGGTGCTTCTTCGCCAGCTTCTCGAACGGAGTGTCCATCGAGAAACCAGATGCTGCGGCAACGGATTCGAGAACTCGCTGGTAGTAGCGGGCCTGGTGACGGCCTCCCCATGGAGCGAGCGCATTCTCATTGAGCGACTTCCCCGTGGAGGGCACGGCGAGTTCGGCGTCCACTTGGAAGCGAGTCCCGATTCCGGAGCACTCTTGGCACGCGCCGTAGGGACTGTTGAACGAGAAGTTTCTCGGCTGGAGTTCATCGAACGACAACCCGCACTCCGGACAGGCGAGGTGTTGGCTGAAGGTGAGCGACTGACCGTCGATGATGTCGACGACGGCGACGCCTTCCGCCAGCCGCAGAGCCGTCTCCATCGAATCGGTGAGACGCCTGGTGATGCCCGGCTTGCTCACGAGCCGATCGATCACCACTTCGATGGTGTGCTGAAAATACCGATCGAGTTTGATGTCCTCGGTGAGATCACGAATCTCGCCGTCGATTCGAGCCCTACTGAAACCTTCCTTTGCGAGGTCTTTGAGCAGGGTTTCGTACTCGCCCTTTCGCCCGCGCACGACGGGAGCGAGGACCTGGAACTTGGTGCCGTCAGGCAGTTCCATCACCTGATCGACGATCTGAGACGGAGTCTGCATCGACACCGGGCTGCCGCAATTCGGGCAATGGGGAATGCCGATACGGGCGTAGAGGAGTCTGAGATAGTCGTGGATCTCGGTGACCGTTCCCACGGTCGAGCGAGGGTTGCGGCTCGCCGTCTTCTGGTCGATCGAGATGGCCGGAGACAAGCCTTCGATGAAGTCCACGTCCGGCTTGTCCATCTGACCGAGGAACTGACGAGCGTACGCGGACAGACTCTCGACATAGCGGCGCTGGCCCTCGGCGTAAATCGTGTCGAAGGCGAGCGAAGACTTACCCGACCCTGAGAGCCCGGTGAAGACGATGAGCTCCTCTCGCGGGAGCTCGATCGTCAAGTTTTTGAGATTGTGTTCGCGCGCGCCACTGACGACGATGCGATCGGTTGCCACAAGAACCTCCAGCGATGCCCGATTGTAGTGAGCGCCCCTGACAAGAAATCAGGCGATCAACTGCCCTGTGCGATAGACGAGCCATGCTGAGAGCCTCGAACGTCTGGGCGGAGTGTGGATCAACCGAACCGACCGAGGTAGAGCATCCATTCGGTCGACTCGAACCGATCAGGTGGACGATCAACGGTGGAGGCCAGGGTTCGGAATGCAAGCGAGCCCACAGGAGCGAGGTCCGCTCGGCCATCGCCGAGGGGGTCCGCCGAATTGGCCAGCAGCACGACCAACCGACCTTCGTCTCGCCACGGTTCGATCAGCGGCGTGAGCTGAGAAGTCAACGTGCCCTCCCCGACGAACACCGCGGGGACGCCGCAGGACGCGTGGACTGTTGCAGCCATGGTCGGCCCGAAGGACTCGCCATCATCCACGACGATCACGGCTGACCGACGATCGATCTCGCGACACAGCGTGCTGACGCTTGCGTCGGCGCCGTCTTGTGGCTCGATGTTCCAAAGCGGAACTGTCTGGAGCAGCGGGAATGCGATGGCGAGGACCGCGACGGTGATCGAAGCCAATTGACTGATGCTTGCATCTGGATCGTCCCAGAGACGATCGACGACCCAGCCCAATCCGAGGAGCAGCGCCGGCACCACCAGTGGGACGAATGCTTCGGCGGCGCCGATCAAGGTCGGGGGCATCTGGGGGTCCCATATCAATGCGGTCAGCGCCAGACCGGCGAGCACGTAGACCGGACGCCATTCGCGGACTCGATACCGCATGTCGCCCCACGCCAAAAGCACCCATCCCGTCAATCCGACGACAACGGTCATGGCGCCTGCGTACCAGAGCAACCACCACGGAGACGCTTCCTCGAGCACCTCGGCCCCAGACAGAGCCTGCGCCAATGTGGCCGCGTCGATGGCGAGTACGCCTCCCACCGCGCTGGGGCTTCGAACGGCAACGACGTACACGCCGATCACCATGAGCACACCCACTGGCAGCCACCACGGGATGTATGAGCGGACGCGGTCGAACGAGATTCGACGCTCCCAGAGCAGGCGTGCCGCAATGAAGACCGTGAGAACCACGAGAACGGGAATGGCCAGACGAATGAACATCTCCCGCAGCCAGCCGCCGTCGATCGCATCCCACACGGCGAGCAGACCCGGCACGGACGCGCCACCCATGATCGCCCAACCCCACTGCCTGCCGCGTTGCTTGACCACCCAACCTTGATTCCATCCACCGATGTCATCCACCACGATCAACGCCATCAGGCCGGCGAACGACAACAGCCCGGGTAGTGACATGGCAGCTGACGTGCCGAGGAGAAAACCAGCCACTGCTCCTTGTCCGGGACGCTGCTCGATCCGGCCCAGGCCGAGCGCCCAGAGCCCGGCTACCGCAAGAACAAGGGCAGGGATCACCGGGCCGACCGACCTCGCGCCAATGATGAATATGAGGTTGGTGGCCAGACCCAGCGTCATCAGCAGCGAAGTGAAAGGTCGCAGCCACACGAGACCAGCGGCGTAGAGCACGAGCATCGCCAGCCCGGCCAGAAGCGGCGAGGTCACGCGAAGCGCACCGGACCCCACGAAGGCGGGAACACCGAAGAACGCGGCGGCCATTCGCGGACCTTCCATCGAGCCCTCCGACGCGAACCCTGGAGCGTCGTTTCGCACGACCGGCGCAGCCGAGAATGGCCCGACCTTGGCTACCGCCTCGAGCGACCCACCGTCCGCAAGACGGTTTGCAGTTATTGCGGTTGCGCTGGCTGGACGATCGGCGACGACCACGCCGCTGGCGAAGACGATGTTGAACGCAAGCACGGCGAGACTCACTGGCACGATCCATCGCAGCTGAGCCCGACGGACCGTCGTTTGCCGCGCAGGACCCCAGAGTGAGTACGCCGTGTACGTCGATGCCGAACCGAGGATGATCACCGGTCCTGCTCGAAAGACTCCGAGCAGCGCCATCAAGAGGCCGGCCGCAGAGAAGGAGGCAACCGCAAGCACCAGTACCAGCAGCACCCGCACAAGCCAGACGGGCAGCCCGTACTCGCCAGGTTTACCGGGAGGCTCGGTTCTTCGATGTCCGCGAGGCGTCAACTGCGCGCCTGAGCCATGGCGTTGTATTCGCGACGGAGTTCGTTCACTTCGTCTCGCAGCCGTGCCGCGTACTCGAAACGTAGGTCCTTCGCCGCTTCGTGCATCTCCTCTTCGAGGCTCTGGATGAGCCTGGCGAGGTCGTCCACGGGTAGATCGAGCGAGTGTTCACGCCGGGTTTCCCGAGCCCGTCGATCCGCCGAGGGAGCATCGCCGCCAGTCGCCACGAGATCGAGGATGTCGGAGATGCGCTTTCGGATGGTTTGGGGATCGATGCCGTGCTCTTCATTGTGGCGAAGTTGGATACCGCGGCGTCGATTGGTCTCGCTGATCGCCCGCTTCATCGAGTCGGTGACGTTGTCTGCGTACATGACGACCTGCCCATCGACGTTGCGGGCCGCACGGCCAATCGTCTGGATGAGGCTCGTTTGCGAGCGCAGGAATCCTTCCTTGTCTGCGTCGAGGATCGCCACCAGCGATACCTCAGGAAGATCGAGTCCCTCTCGCAGCAGGTTGACGCCGACCAAGCAATCGAAGTCGCCTGCGCGCAGCTGGCTGAGAATCTGAATTCGCTCCAGCGTGTCGACCTCCGAGTGCAGATATCTCGTCTTGATGCCTGCCTCGAGCAGATAGTCGGTGAGGTCTTCCGCCATCTTCTTGGTGAGCGTGGTGATCAGTACGCGCTGGTCGAGCTCGGCGCGCTTGACAACCTCCTCCATCAGGTCGTCGATCTGGCCCTTCGTCGGACGGATCACCACCTCCGGATCGACCAGACCCGTCGGCCGGATCACTTGTTCCACAACTTGGGAGGACTGTTCGAGTTCCCACTTCGAGGGCGTTGCCGACAACAACACGGCTTGGCCCGTGTGTTCGTACCACTCGTCGAAGGTAAGCGGACGATTGTCGCGGGCGCTGGGAAGGCGGAACCCGTGCTCGACCAGGACGTCCTTGCGGCTTCTGTCTCCGGCGTACTGACCGTGAATCTGTGGGATGGTCACGTGACTCTCGTCGACGATGGTCACGAAGTCCTTGGGGAAGTAGTCGAGCAACGTGTACGGCGCCTCGCCGGGCGATCTCCCGTCAAGGTGTCGTGAGTAGTTTTCGATTCCGGAGCAGTAGCCGACTTCCCGGATCATCTCGAGGTCATATGCCGTCCGCATCCTGAGGCGTTGCGCTTCGAGGAGCTTTCCCGCCTTGTCGAGTTCGGCGAGCCGTTCATGGAGCTCTTCTTCGATCGAGGCGAGCGCGGTCTCGAGTCGAGACCGGTCTGCTACGTAGTGCGTGGCCGGGTATATCCAAGCTTCGTCCGCTTCGCCCATCACCTCGCCCGTCACCGGGTTCATGGTGAGGATGCGATCGACTTCGTCGCCGAAGTACTCGATGCGGGTGATCGCCTCGTCGTAGGACGGAAAGACTTCGAGGGTGTCGCCCTTCACTCGGAATCGACCTCTGGTGAGGTTCACCTCGTTGCGCTCGTACTGAATCTCGACGAGCCGCTTCATCGCATGCTCGAGCGGATACTCCACGCCCTTCACCAGACGAAGCAGCTGTCCCTCGTATTGCTCGGGACTACCCAGGCCGTAGATGGCGGACACGGACGCGACGATGATCACGTCGCGCCTGGTCAGCAGACCTGCTGTCGCCGCGTGCCTCAAGCGGTCGATCTCGTCGTTGACCGTCGATTCCTTCTCGATGTATGTGTCCGACTGCGGGATGTACGCCTCGGGCTGGTAATAGTCGTAGTAGCTGACGAAGTACTCGACGCGGTTTTCGGGAAAGAACTGGCGGAACTCGTTTGCGAGCTGAGCGGCGAGCGCCTTGTTCGGAGCGAGGACCAGGGCAGGCCGTTGGATCTTCTCGATGGTCCAAGCGATCGTCGCCGACTTCCCCGAGCCGGTGATGCCAAGCAACGTCTGGAAGCGTTCGCCGCGCTCGACACCAGCTGCGAGCGCTTCTATCGCTTGCGGCTGATCGCCTGCCGGCGAGAAATCAGAGACGACTTTGAACGGTTTCACGACGACCAGGGTACCGCTAGGCAGCGACGAGAATTGACCAGAGACGCAACACCTGCCGACCCAGGTCATCCAGGCTGCCCGAATTGTCGATCACGTGATCGGCCGCCTGGACGAACTCGGCATCGGACGGCTGCGCGTCCATCCGCGCAACGATGTCGCGCTTAGTCATCCCACGCTCGGCGAGTCGCTCCATGCGGACGTCGCGCGGGGCGGTCACCGCCACTCGAATCCATGCGCCGTCCGTCAGATTCTTCAGGAGTGGCATCTCGACGACGAGCGGACGGTCTACGACTTCAGCGGCGGATTTCGCGATGCGAGCTGCGATCAACGGATGGGTGATGCCCTCCAGGGCAGCCAGCTCGTCTCTGTCACGAAAGACGATGGCACCAAGCGCGCGCCGGTCAACCGTCCCCTCGGAGGTGATCACACTCGGCCAACGGTCGGCCACCGCCTCGAATCCTTCATCATCGAGGACTTGATGCCCCAGCCGGTCAGCATCGACGACCGTCGCTCCCAGTTCGGCGAGCAGACGCGCAACCGCGCTCTTGCCGGTGCCGATTCCGCCAAGCAACAGGATTCGAGGAGATGTCGGAGCGTTGATCATGTACCGATCTGAGCGAATGGGGACTGTACCCTGACGCGAATGCAGAACAAGCCCCAGTCGTGGGACATCCGCTTCGACTGGACCTTCACACTGTTCCAATGGATTGCGTTCGCTCTCGGCGTGATGCTGTCGATTGTCAACGACGGAGTGACCGGTTCAGTCGTAGCTGCGGCAGCCATCGTTGGCGTTTACGCATCGGCGATGCAGACCATCCCGCGAGAAGTCCGCAACTCGCCGAGCGTCGGGGAAACCATGGCGGTCATCGGCGTGGTGATCACGGTTGTCGCCATCGGCCTCACCGGCGGAGTTTCGAGCCCGTACCTGCTGTTCCTGGGGTCTCCCGTGTTTTTTGGCTCGGCCTTCCTCGACATGCGACGCGGTCTCGAAATCGCCGTGCTCGCGACGGTGGGACTGGCAGTGGCCATGTTCACGCTGGACCAACCCTTGGGTACAACGACGCTCTACCAGGCCGGTGCATTGTTTCTCCTGATCGGCGTCGCCATGACCCAGGCCAGACGACTCAACCTCGAAGAGCAGGAGCGCTATCGGGAAGCCTCGACGGCGTCCGCTGAAGATCTCCAGCAAGTCGAGCGGCTGGCGGCGGCCCACAACCTCCTTTCGTCGCTGAGCGAGTTGGCGGACGCCGCTGAACTCAATCCGGTGACCGTCGGCGAAGCTGCGTTGCGGGACTTGTCGATCGCCGTGCAGTTCCTGGCCGGCGAGGTCCGCATGGGCTCTGGTGCTGATGCTCCTGTCGTTTCGCGCCGAGGGGACCCTGAAGACGCCGAGCACACACAGCGAATACCGATCCGGCTCGGAAACAGAGATGTGGGCAGCGTCACCCTGCACACCGCGGAACCGCTGACGCACTCCGAGTCCGTCTTCGTCGACGAAGCGCTGCGCCCGGTTGCCCTCGCGTTGGACAACGTGATCCTTCTGCGTGACATCGCCAAGCGAGCAGTCCGCGAGGAACGCGTCCGCCTGGGACGAGAGCTCCACGACGACATCGGCCCGGCACTCGCCTCTCTCGGACTGTCGATTGATCTTGCGTTGCACCAGTATCCCGCCACGCCAGAACTGGCGAGACATCTCGAAAGCGTCCGCCAGTCGGTCACGTCGCTGGTGGATCGGATACGGATGTCGGTGGCGGATCTTCGTGAAGACGCGCACGAGTCTGTCGTGGAACAGGCGTACGCGATCGCTCGTGAAGTCGAGTCGGATCGCCTGAAGCTCATCATCGAGATCGACGAACGACGACCGCCCCGTAGAGCCATCGCTGTGGAGCTCGCTGCGATCATGGCCGAAGCGATTCGCAATGCGGCTGAACACTCGACCGGCGACACGATCACCGTTTCTGGTCACGTCGACAACGACACCGGCAACCTCACCGTGAGCGACAATGGCATAGGCTTCGATCCGGCTTCTGTACCGCGCGGACATTTCGGCCTCATAGGGATCAACGAACGTGCCGAACAGATAGGTGCTGACCTCGTCATCGACAGCACCGTCGATGGCGGAACTCGCGTTTCGGTGCACTGGAGTCCGACATGATCAAGATCGTCATCGCAGATGACCACCGCCTTCTCCTCGAGGGACTGGCTGACGCGCTGTCTGCGCTTCCCGACATCGAGGTCATCGGTACGGCCGGCGACGGCAGCGAGTTGCTCTCCCTGCTCGAGACGTCCGAGCCCGACGTGCTGATCGTCGACGTCGAGATGCCCAAGGTGACTGGGCTTGGCGCTCTCAGACGGCTCCCGAAGCCGATCCCCGCCATCGTCGTGACCATGCATTTCGATGACGAACAACGCGAGAAAGCGTCTCGCGCCGGAGCGATAGGGTTCATGTCGAAGTCGACGCCTCTACCCGACCTGGCCGCGGCGATCCGAGCGGCCTTTGCCGGTGAGCGCTTCGTGGACGCAGACGAACTGACCGAGGTGCTGGACCGGCACCGCTCCCCATTGCTCGACGAAGGCGCAGCAGCGCTGACCACCCGGGAGATCGAGTTACTCAGATGCCTTGCCGCCGGAGTCAGCAGCACCGAAGATCTCGCTCACGAGCTGTTCATCTCACACAAGACCGTGAAGAACCACTTGGCCAACATCTACGAGAAGCTCGCCATCACTGATCGGGCTCAAGCTGCCGTTGAAGCCATCAGACTCGGTCTCAATCGCTGAGCGTCTTCGACGCCAGAACCGGCTGAAAGCGGCGCTCTCGGTGCATATGGGTCGCACGGCCTATGGCTCTGAACCCCGATTCACCATATCTTTGCGTTGGTTGTCTCAGAGAGGAAACGAACCGAATGCTTCGCATGTGGACCGAATTGCAGAGCCGCCTGGTGCGGGACGAAGAGGGCGCAAGCCTCGTGGAGTACGCACTCCTGGTAGCGCTCATCGCAGTCATCGCCATTGGTGCGGTCACGCTGGTTGGAAACAATGTTTCCGGCGAATTGAACAGCGTCGGCAACGCCATCAGCACGCCGTAACGACTACAAAGTCACTGAATGAAGAAGGCGCCCTTCGGGGCGCCTTCTTCGCGTTCACGTCAGACATCGCGTAACCGGTCGATCGTCCGACCTGGAGTCCATACCCTCAGGGCGGCGTCAACCAGCTGTACCCGTCCGAGAACGGCTCCACGCTCCAGCCGAGGTCGATGTCGCGCAACACGGCCTGGTCGCTGAGGACCAACGCCCGACTCAGCCCGTAGCGATCCAACACCGACTCCATGGCATCTGCTGAGCGCAGCGCCGCGTCGTAGTCAGAGAAGAAGGCTGCGCCGTACAGCTCTGCGCGATCATCGACGAACACGGAACGGTGACCCAGATAGATCAGATAGCCGCCCAGTCGATCGTCGTGCACAAAGGTCTCGTCGGTCAGCATCTGCGCCTCCGGCGGAAACACCTTGCGATCGAGGCCGGCGGATGAGGTCATCACGAACGCGACGGATCCGACCACTAGGGCGACCGCGATACCCCAGTGCCACACAGGTTGCGGCGGCATCTCGACGGTTGTCTTGGGCCGCAACGATGTGGCAACGAACGGCGCCAAGACCACGGCGGACAGCACCACTGAGCGCGTGCTTGTCAGCCCGTACACGGCAAAAGGAATGACCACCCACAAGTCCGAAAGCACGAGGCGCTTCGTCGCAAATCCGTATGCCGCCCCACCCAACAACAAGATGATCGGCGCCAGAACCGGATCGGTCAGGTCAGGCAGGCCCCACTCGCTGATGTACTGGAGCGCAGCTCGGTTACGAAGGAACGCCAACACAATCGACCAGATGGCGACACCGTGCGCGGTGAGATGTACGACGAGCAGACCGGCGCCGAGGGCGCGCCAATGACGCCCATCCCTCGAGCGGAGCGCTGCGAGCAGCAGGAGCGCCAACCCCAAGGTCCAAGATCCGTGGACCGCGGCCCACACCCACATCAAAGGCACCGCAGCCCACGCCACTGCCGGTCGATCGATGACCACGACCATCGCGGCCAGGAAAACCACCGACAGCAACACCGGCCGGGGCACGATCACGGCGGTCGCCATCCAACCAACGAGTCCCGCTACTGCCGCAGCTCGAATCGGATCCTCGACCTTGTGCAATACGGCGACGGCCACCAGGGCAACAAGTGCCGTCCCGAACACGTAGCGCATCGCATTCACCCAGGAAAGCGGCTCGAACCACGTTTCGAGAAGGCCGTAGAGAAGCTCCAGAAGCCAAGATTGAGTGCGCCACCGCTCCCCGGCGAACAGCAGCGAGAAGGGATCCGACCGCAGTACTTCGCCGGTCTCGATCTGCAGAGCACCAGCTCGTACATGCCAGAGGAACGATGAGTCACGGATCGGACGGATGGCGGCGCCGACCGGCAACAGAAGGACCGCGGCCCATAGAGCCAAGTGGCGAACGCTGAGCCGCCTCAGATGCACACCCTCAGAGGAGCTGGTTGGAGATCTGGATGACTGCGGGCCCGAGCAGCGTCACGAACAGCGAAGGGAAGATGCACAGTACGAGTGGAAACACCATCTTCACCGGAGCCTTGAAGGCCCGCTCTTGCGCTCTCTGCCGCCGTCGCACCCTGATCTCTTCAGCATGCACGCGAAGCATGCGGGAAATCGAGACACCGAAAGTGTCCGCCTGGTTCATTGCCAAGATGAACGAGTTCAAGTCGTCGACATCGGTACGTTCCGCCATAGCGGACATGGCCTTCTGCCGTGCCACGCCGACCCTGGTCTCCGCGAGGGTTCGGGAGAACTCGTCGCTCAACTCGCCTGGAACGGTCTGCACGACACGAGTCAACGCGGCGTCGAAACCGAGTCCGGCTTCGACCGAGATCACGAGCAGGTCGATGATGTCGGGAAGATCTCGCTCCATCTTGGCGCGTCGTTCGTCCACCCTGCGATGGAGAATGGCGTCTGGTCCAAGCCAACCAGCGGCGATGACTGCACCGAACAGCAACAGTTGAGGAGCGTCTGGCGCCACGACCCGCATGAAGATGTACAACACCGACGACGCTCCGCTCGCCAGGAGACGAATCGCTGCCCATGAGTTCGCATCGATGCGCGGATACCAGCCGGCAACGGTGAGCCGTCTGGTGGTTCGCGCCGCCCAGCCTTGCGGAGTGAAACGCAACACGAACCGTCCGAGCCGCTGCACCACTGGCGCAATCGCACGCTCAGAGAACGTGGCTTCGAGAATCTCGGATCTGGCTTGCAGGTTCACGAGGCGCTGCGACGAGTTGTGGCGGGCTTGCAGCACGCCGTTGCCCACATACACGACCGCAGCAGCAACCGCTATGAAGATCGAACCGATGGCGGTGTAGAGCATCACAGTTCGATGGTCACGATCTTCTTGAGCCAAGCCATGCCGATCAACAGCATGACCACCGCGCCGGCCATCGCACCCAGGCCTGGCAATGTCGTCAGCAGCGGCTCGAGATACTTGCGGTTCGATATGAACAGGAATCCGAACAACAAGATCGGCATCGCTCCGAGCACCATGGCCGATATCCGGCCTTCAGCGGTCAACGCCTTCACATCACCCCTGAGTCGGTTCCGATGCTGCATCGTCTCGGCCGAGGTGTGAAGCACCTCACCCAAGTTGCCGCCGACCTCACGTTGGATGTCGACGGCGAGCACGACCCAGTCGAAGTCGATCGACTCCATGCGGGTAGCGATGTCCTTCAGCGCGTCGCTGGGTGACCGACCGAGCCGGACTTCGGCGATGCCACGACCGAATTCGCGACCAGTCGGATCAGGAGCCTCCTGAGCCACCGCCTCGAGGGCCTGCATGAGCGAGTAGCCGGCACGAAGCGAGGTCGCCACGAGATTGAGCGTGCCCGGGAGTTGGTCTTCAAATCGTTTCCGTTCGCGGGACGCGACGGTCTGGACGATTGCCGCAAGGGCGAGCAACGCGACGACGAACGCTGCCACACCACCGATGATGTTCTCCGTGAACAAGCCGGCAAACAGTCCGACCAGCAGGGCTGATCCGACCCCGGCGGCAATGGCTTCTCCTGGGCGCAATGGCAGGTTGGCCTGCTCCAGAGCTTGTTCGATCTGACGCAGGAATCCGCGGCGTTCGGCAACACTCTCGGCACCTGCGATGAAGCGGCGGAGAATAGGGATCTGAGCGAGAATCGATCGGTGCACGTCGGTCCCCGAGTACGAACCGAGACGCTGGGAGAGGTTGGTCTCGACGCTGCGGGATGAGCCGAACAGGAGCACTCCGAGAAGAACGATGGCGACCGAAGCAGTCAACGCTCCGATACCGCGCCAGACCGTTGGGTTCACGCCTCCGACGGCGTTCTGAGCCAAAGCCGGCGCGGCGTCGAGCACCGCGAAGACGCTCGAGGCCGTCGCTACGGCGAGTGTTCGGCGACCTCTCACCTGCGCACCATGGGTTCTGGACGGAACAACTCTGCTGGCAGAGGAATGCCCTGATTCTCGAGTTCGTCACTGAATGACGGGCGGATACCGGTCGGCTTGCAGTGGCCGAGGTAGTTGCCGTCCTCGTCGATTCCCATGCCGTAGTCGAAGACGAAGAGGTCTTGCGTGGTGATGATTTCACCCTCCATGCCGACGACCTCGGTGATGTGCGTCACTCGGCGATTTCCGTCGCGCATCCGGTTGAGGTGGACGATGACGTCGACAGCGGAAGCGATCTGTTCCCGAATTGCCTTGATGGGCAAGTCCATGCCACTCATGAGCACCATCGTCTCGATACGAGACAGCGTGTCGCGCGGCGCATTCGAGTGAATCGTGGTGAGCGAACCGTCATGGCCGGTATTCATCGCCTGGAGCATGTCGAGCGCTTCCCCGCCACGAGCCTCTCCAACGACGATCCGGTCAGGGCGCATACGTAGCGAGTTGCGAACGAGGTCGCGGATGGTGACCTCACCCTTGCCTTCCAGGTTCGGAGGGCGATACTCCATCGATAGCACGTGGTACTGGTTGAGCCGCAACTCTGCGGCATCCTCGATCGTGACGATGCGGTCGTTCGGCGGGATGAAGCTGCTCAACACGTTGAGCATCGTGGTCTTTCCACTACCGGTCGAGCCGCTGACGATGATGTTCATCCGGCCCTCGACAGCACGTCGGAGCACTTCCGCCATGTTGGGTGTCACGCTGCCCATGCGGACGAGGTCTTCTGCGGTGAAGGGGTCGACCGAGAACTTACGGATGGTGAGGAACGGACCGCCGATGGCCAGCGGATGGATGACGGCATTCACCCGTGAACCGTCAGGCAGACGAGCGTCGACCATCGGTGTCGACTCGTCGATTCGGCGACCGACCTGACCGACGATCTTCTCGATGATGCGACCGAGATGGTTGGCGTCGACAAACCGCGTGTTGGTCCGCGTCAGTTTCCCTTGGCGTTCAACCCACACGGAATGCGGGCCGTTGACCATGACCTCGGTGACGTCCGGATCGCTCAGGAAAGGATCGATCGGTCCGTATCCGAGAACGTCGTCGGCAATCTCCTGGAGGAGTTGCAGCCGATCGGTACGAGACAGCGGAACCGATTCTTCTTGATCGAGCGCCCATTCGAGCATCTCCATGACCCGGAGCTTGAGTTCGGCGTCGCTCATCTGACGGTCGTACAGCGTCGGGCCCAAGCCCTCGACCACCTTGTAGTGGAGCTTGCGTCTGAGGTCCTGGCGCATCAAGTCGCGCTCGCCATCGAGTGTCGACTCGGCAGCCTTGGCGGCCCTTACGCGGTCGGCGAGACTCATACCGCTGTTCCTTTCACTTGAACCATCGGCGGCCCTTCTCGTCTGCCGGCTCGTCAGCCGCCACGTCGCCGGCCACCAGGCGAGCTACACCGCGGAGGTCGCGGGCGACACGTGAGCGCGGATACAACGACACGACCGGCTCACCCTCGTTGACGGCACGTGGCACGAGCTTGTCGGAAGAGATCGCGGCCTTGACGTCGAGACCGAGAGATCGCTCGAGCTCACCCACGTCGAGGCGAGCCTTCGAGTTGACGCGGTTGAGCACCAGTTGAATCTTCTCGAACGGAAACTTGATCAGCCGCAGCGTGTCGAGAGCCAACTTGGCGTTCTTCACAGAAGGGAGATCCATGTCGACCACGAGCAGTACGTGATCGGAGCGCTCGAGGATCGACAGCACCGGTTCGTCGAGGAACGGCGCCGTGTCGACGACCACGTAGTCGAACATGCTCTTGAGCATCGCCAGCGACTTCACGACGACCTGCGTCGACACCTCATCTGCGAGAGAGGGTTCGAGCGGCGCCGAGAGCACCCGAAGCCCCGACGGGTGTTTCGCCAGAAGAGAATCCATCAGCGACTCGTCGAGTTGGTCCAGGTCACGAGCGATGTCGACGATCGTGTGGCGCGGTTCGATCTGGAGCGAGATACAGATGTCTCCGAACTGGAGGTCGGCGTCCATGACACAAACGCTGCCGGGATCAGTCCATTGGGAGAGCGAGACAGAGACGTTGGTGGACACCATCGTCTTTCCGGCTCCGCCCTTCGGGGACATGATCGTGATGACCTTGCCCCCAGTTGATTTGGGCGTCGCCGCGACTTCTCCACGTCGCGCCTTGCGGGCGATCGTTGCCATCGCGTCTTCGACGTTCTTGGACGTCAGCGGAGCATCGATCACATCCTTGTAACCGGCTCGCAACGCGGCACGCAACACATCCATGCCCGAATTCTCTGACACGAGAATGATCGGAAGATCAGGGTCGGCGTCGAGCAGGAGGCTGCCCTCACCGATACCGGCCTCATGGCCGTAACTCGGACCGATGATGACAAGCGACACGTCTCGCTGGTCGACCATGGCCTTGGCATCGGACATCGACCTTGCTACGAGGCCCGTATCACCATCGAGCAACTCGGAGGCTGCCGTCAGGAAGCCTTCGTCCGTGTCTATGACCAGGACGGCTCCGAAGTTATCGCCCAAGGGTCCCCTCCAACTCTGCAAGCAACCTATCTACCAACGAGAACAGATCGTCCACGATTACCCCCTCGCTTTCGAAGGGCGTGTAACCCTCCGGCACCAACACAAGCCGCACGCTCGTGTACTGCTCAGCAAAGATAATGCGTTCGGCCTGCTCGGGCGTCACTTCCAAAGTAATGATCTCTCCACCGACAGGCGCGAGTCCGGTGCCGGCGGTCGCATCGCGGACCTGGGTGCCGACTGCGAGAACCTCGACGTCCTGAAGAACGGTCTGCACGAAGTCGAGCGCAGCAGGCAAGGTCTCGGCAAATGTGGTGATGTTGTCTTCAGGTATCTGAACGACGTCCGGAGCGCCTGAGCCGGAGTTGGAACCGATGCCGAGTATGAGCTCACGAGCATCTTCATCCCCAAGGAGTTCTACGAACTGCGACAACGAGAAGCTCGCCGCTGCGACGATGTTCACTCGATCGCCCGGCTTGATGAACCCACCGGCCGATGCGACCTGGCTGGGGTTGATCGACACCGCCACTCTGCCTGGCTCGATGAGATCGGACAGACGAGCAGATGCGAGTTCCGAGGCGTCTACGAAGAGATCGGTTGTGAGGATCTGGCCCTCACTGATCGGGCCGGCCGTGATGGAACCGGCGAGCGCCTCATCGAGGCTGGCGCGATCCTGGATTGCGGCCGGTGGCACGAACTCGGCGTTCTCGGTGGATTCCTCGACCTGGTCGAGGGCCAAAGCACCTTCGATGCCAGAAGCGATGAGCGTGCGCGCCCGGAACACCGGGACTTCCACGATCTCAGCCTTGATGTCGCTCTCGACAGAACCGAGGTAGGCCCATACCGAAAAAGCCGCTGCCGCAGCGAGTACAAGGGCGACGACAAGCACCATTGTGCGTTTGCCCATAGTTGTAGATCCCTCTGATCAGGCTCAGCAGACGCCCCACCTGACCACCCCCTGACCCCCGTCAGATTGGTTCACGCTGGCGATTGCTTCTAGCGCATCAGCTCCGGCCGATGCCCTTCTCTTTCAATTCTTGGAGAATTGCTTCGAGTGAAGCATCGGCATTGAACGAAGGTTCTTTATCAACTTCCTCTTCGCGCTGGAATTCGCGACGTCGAGGGGCAGATGGCGCCTCGCTACGAGCGGGCTCGAACGCAGGGCGCTCGCTCCACTCGGGCAGCGCCTGCTTGATCGACAAGCTCACGCGTCGACGATCCGGATCGATCTCCGTGACCTTGACCTGCACGGCCTGTCCGATGCTCAATTCGAGCTCTGGACTCTCGACATGGTGCATGGCGATCTCAGACACGTGCACGAGACCTTCGACGCCGTCGCCGACCGACACGAACGCACCGAAGGGAACCGTCTTGGTGACGACGCCATCGATGGCCTTGCCAACAGTTGCGTCCCGTGCGAACTCTTCCCAAGGATCTTCACGTGTCTGGCGGATGGAAAGCGAGATACGTTCGCGGTCCCTGTCCACTTCGAGAACACGTACTTGGACCTCGGTGCCAACAGCGACGACCTCGCTCGGATGACTGACGTGCTGCCACGACAGCTCGGAAACGTGAACGAGTCCGTCCATGCCGCCGAGGTCGACGAATGCGCCGAAGTTCACGACAGACGAGACGACACCTGGACGGATGTCTCCGGGCTGAAGGTCGGACAAGAATGCCTGACGCTGCTCGGCCTGTGCCTCTTCGAGGAAGGCACGGCGTGAAAGGACGACGTTGTTGCGGTTCTTGTCGAGTTCGATGACCTTCGCCTCGATGTCCTCGCCGATGTAGGGATGGAGATCCCGGACACGGCGAAGGTCGACGAGCGACGCAGGAAGGAAGCCTCGAAGGCCGATGTCGACGATGAGGCCACCCTTGACCACTTCGATGACCGGACCGCTGACGGTTCCGCCCTCGTTCATCACGTTCTCGATCCGACCCCACGCACGCTCGTACTGAGCGCGCTTTTTGGAAAGCACGAGGCGTCCCTGGTCGTCTTCCATCTGCATGACGAGGGCTTCGATGTCCTCGCCTTCTGAGACCACATCGCCAGGGTTGGCGTTGTTGCGGATGGACAATTCTTTGACGGGGATGACGCCTTCGGTCTTGTAACCGATGTCGACGAGCACCTCGTCAGGATCGACACGCACGACCTTGCCGGCGACGATGTCGCCTTCCTTGAACTCGAACAC
>JABDJC010000086.1 GCA_013003395.1 Acidimicrobiia bacterium | reverse complement strand
GTTTCATTCCAAAGGCGAGGTCTTCGATGTCCTTCTCGGTGATGGCCGGAAGGTCGACCGCTACCCCCGGAAAGGCTGCTCCCTTGTGATCTTTGAGTTCTCCACCTTCGATGACTTTCGCTCGAAGTGTCCCGCCAACTTCCACCATTTCCAGGGTGATGAGACCATCAGCCAGGAGAACCGTCGTCCCGACGTCCAGGTGCGCTTTCTCGATGTTTTCCACATAGATGACGTCCGAGGAGCCAACGCCATCTCCGGCCTCCAAGGTGACCGTTGCATCTTGGTCGAGTTCGATCGAGCCACCGGGGAACGTCCCGACGCGAATCCGGGGACCCTGTACATCTTGCATGATCGCCACAGCTCTACCTTGGCCGGCAGCGGCGGCGCGCACCCATTCGATGAACTCGGAATGAGAGGCATGATCCCCGTGGGAGAAATTGAGCCGGGCGACGTCAGCGCCGGCGGCTACGAGTTGGTCCACCTTCTCCGCAGAACCGACCGCAGGCCCGAGAGTCGCGATGATCTTCGTCTTGCGTTGCATCGGCGCAACGTTACACCCGTCAGACCTCCCGATTTTCGCCGGTATCCTGCATCGGGTTGAGCATCGAGCGTGTCCACGAGGCACGGCGCGCCAAGGAGTTCGGGCTGAGCAGAACAGCGCCCGTGATCGCTGCCGTTTTCGTCAAACCGTTTGGCGTCGCCAAAGCTCGGCTCGGAGATCGACTCTCGGCTGAGCGCCGGGCACATCTCGGGATGGCCATCGCGGCGAGAACGTTGAGCACGGCAGCCGATGCCGGAGCGGACGTGGTGGTGGTGGTCACTGCCGACGCCGCCGTGGCGAGGTGGGCGGCGAACCTCGGATTCGGCGCCGCGCGCGATCCTGGAAACGGGCTCAATGCCGCTGCGACGTTCGCCCACTCTCGGTCCGTGGAAATGAAGATGACCTGCGTGCTGCTCCACGCCGACCTCCCTGTGATCTCGCGCTCGGACATGGTTGCGTTCTTCACCGCCGCTCGTCATGGTCCTGCCATCGCCCCGTCATACGACGGCGGTACTTCTGCCATCAGCGCCCCCCGAGATATCACCTTCTCATACGGCGAGGCCTCGTTCTCGAGGCATCTCGCTCAGATGCCGCGAGCTACCGTCGTTGTCCGACCCGGTTTGGCGCTCGACTTGGATACCTCTCAGGATCTCGATCGAGCGCTCGCGCACCCAGGTGGCAACTGGCTCCGCCTCGCGATTGGAGAATGATGGCGACCAACTTGTACAGCGAGCTCAGGGGCTCAGACGACGATCGATCCCTTTCGCCGGCGCGGGCCTTGGCCATCGGCGCTCATCCCGATGACATCGAGTTTGGCGCCGGCGGGACGCTCGCTGGGTGGGCCGCGAACTGCGACATAGCCGGCGTGATCGTGACCGATGGTTCGAAGGGATCCTGGAATCCAGACGAATCTCAGGAAGAACTCGTCGAAGCCAGAAAGGTAGAAGCCCGCGCAGCGGCCAACCGGCTGGGCATCGCGACGCTCGTCTTCCTCGGCGAGATCGACGGTGAGCTTGAATACACGACCGCCCTTCGCAAACGCGTCTCGCAGCTCATCAGGCAGCATCGCCCGGACGTCGTATTGAGCCACGATCCTTGGCAGAGATATCAGCTACATCCCGACCACAGGGCGACCGGCTGGGCCGTGATCGACGGAGTGGTTTCGGCTCGCGACCCGCTCTTCTATCCAGACCAGGGACCGGCGCATCGCCCTGAGGCGGTTCTCCTGTGGTCGGCTGACGAACCCAACCATGCCGAGGACATCAGCACAACGATCGACGTCAAGATCGCTGCATTGCTCGAGCACTCTTCGCAGGGCGAGACCACCATGGGTGACGCTCAGCTGGGCGGCGAGCCGCAGACCGCGTTCCGAAACAAGATGGTGCAGCGGGCCACAGAGTCCGCAGCCGGGACACCGTATGAGATGGCCGAGCAGTTTCGCCTGATCACGCCGTGAGGGAGTTGGCCAGCATCTGCGCTCCACGATGCGCGATGGTCTGAATCGTGGTCATGGGGTTGACGCCACTGGCCGTCGGGAAGCAAGAGCCATCCATCACATAGACCCCTTTCGTGTCGTGCAGCTCGTTGGAGGGACCCACGACGGACATCCGAGGGTTCGATCCCATCCTGGCCGAGCCCATCTGGTGGAACGACACGTAGACCGTCTCATTGGGTCCGTATCCGACTCGATCCAGAGTCGCCATCAAAGAGGGAGTGTCGGTGGTCGCACTCAGTCGCACGGGCGGCTGCGACGACGACATGATCTCTCGGGCTCCGGACGCCGCCAACAACTGGGAGGCTCGCTGCAAGCCGACCCGCATGTTCGCCTGATCAGCTTTTGAAACGCGGTAGTGCCAGACGGGGGTTCCGTTCTTGCGGACGGTGACTCTTCCCGGGTTTCGGTCGCGGAGCAGGATTCCGACCGGCTGCAACGACTGAAGCTCCAAGACGTCATGCTGATACTGGGCTGCACTCGACCACCCCAGGAACACACTCGGAAACAGAGGATGGACAGGAGCGGTCTCGAACTTGAAACCGTGTCCCTTGCCGTCGACGTCTTCGAACTCATCGGAGTAGATCGCTTGCATCGTTCCCGACCAGGGATCGACCGGATGGTCATATACGCCCCACAGCGCAGTGACCGGATGGAGCCTGAGGAAGTGACCGACGGCTGGACCTCCCAAACCTGAGCGCAGAAGCACCGCAGGCGTGTTGAGTGCTCCTGCGGCAACCACCACGGCTCTGGCTCGGACGGTCAAGGGCTGGCCGGCAACAACACACTCGACACCAGTCGCCTGACCGTTCGACGTGATGACCCGCCGGGCGTCGGCGTTCACCACGATTCGAGCGCCGGCGTCGTAGGCGTCCTGGAGATAGGTCGTCGTCGTGCACTTTCGGGCGCCTCGCCTGCACCCCATCGTGCAGAACCCGCACCCGTTGTCCGGACAGCCGACCACGTTGCGAGGCATACGGTCAACGTGCCAACCCAGGTTCGAGAGACCTTTCTCCAAGAGCATCTCCCGTCCAGGCAAGGCGTTGTGATCGCGGTTGATCCCGAGGCGAGCGTGGACCGCTTGCGAGGCAGCCGTGTAGTCATCCCCTGTGAAGACTTCGTCGAATCCGGCGACGTCGTCCCACTCCTCTCGGATGCGATCCGGTGTGGCAAATGACGTCGTGTAGTTGATGAGTGTTCCTCCTCCGAGCGCAGAGCCCGCGAGCAGTCCGACACCGGCGTCTGCGGTGGCGCTCAGCGCTCCGTCGAGAAAGAGATCCCGAGTCGCCTGGGCTTCCTCGTGAGTGAAGTCACTTTCGTTGAAGTATCCGCCGGCCTCGACCACCACGACGTCGAGACCCGCCTGCGCAAGCACCCCGGCGGCAACGCCCCCACCAGCACCCGAGCCGATGATGACCACGTCGGCTGTCCACTCCGTTGGTTTGCTGATCACGGTTGGCGTGATCGGCTTGGGAACGCTTGGAGCAGGTCCATCTGGACCTGGGTATCCCATGGCGCTCCAAACGGGTGAACCGGGACCCGATGTCGCCGCAATGATGCCTGTGAGGAGCTTCAGCGCCTTGAACGCCTGTCGCGTTGGCATCAAGCGGCTGCGAGCCATGCGCTCGAATGCCTGCGCTCGCTGCTCATCGTCCATCTCCGACAGACGACGTGCCGTCCCGTGAAGAGCGAGAGCTCCAGCCCTGGTGTCGAGCAACTTCAGTACGAGCTGCAGGTCTCTGCGCGCTTCATCGCTGGGGAGGCGTTCGTACAATTCGGCGAACCGCTCTGCGGCGCCGAGTTCAGAGGCAGACGGTATGGATGCGCCGGATGCCTCGGCACGCGGCCACAGCGCATCAGCTACCGCAACGAATACCTCTACGGATCTTCGACTTGGATGGTTACTTGCCGATTCGATGACCGTTTGATGGATCGAAGAACTGGAACTTCGCCGCATCGACCGCGAGATGCACTCTGTCGCCGGGACGGACCATCACGTCGGATGAGATGCGTGCCGAGAACTTGGTCGTGTCACCAAGGGTCGAAGCGTCGCCACCGGTGTCTGCGAGCAATTCCTCGATATCAGGCGTGATGACGGGCGGCGTCGGGAGGTGGAAGTGGACAAATGACTCGGAACCCAACATCTCGGTTATGTCCGCGTCGATCGGGATGGTCACGCCGGGCCGCTCGCCTTCCGGCGATGCCTCGAAGTCTCCAGGGCGGATACCGACGACGAGTTGCTGGCCCATGTGGTTCTCGATTCCCGGATGACGGGAGAGTGCCACCGGGTCGACCTGCAACTTGTGGTTGGCAAACGACACGTAGATCTGATCGCCCTCGGCGCTGAGTGTTCCGTACACCATGTTCATCGCAGGGCTTCCGATGAAACCGGCTACGAACAGGTTGACAGGATCGTTGTACAGCACGGTTGGCGGGGCCACCTGCTGGAGGTTGTCCGGACGGGCTGCCGTCACCGGCTTCAGCACGACAACACGATCTCCGAGCGTCATGGCTTCGATCTGGTCGTGCGTGACGTACACCGTTGTCGTCTTGAGGCGGCTGTGGAGCAGACCGAGCTCGGTACGCATCTGGACCCGCAATTTTGCATCGAGGTTCGAAAGAGGCTCGTCCATCAGAAAGGCGCTTGGCTCACGAACGATGGCGCGACCCATGGCGACCCGCTGACGCTGACCACCTGAAAGTGCCTTGGGCTTGCGGTCGAGGAAGTCGGTGATCTCGAGAACTTTGGCGGCCTCTTCCACGCGCGCCTTGATGTCCTCTTTGGACATCTTGCGGAGCTTCAGGCCAAACGCCATGTTGTCGAACACGCTCATGTGGGGATACAGCGCGTAATTCTGGAAAACCATCGCGATGTCGCGATCCTTGGGCTGTACGTCATTGACGACGCGATCGCCGATCGAGAGCTTGCCTTCGGTGATGTCTTCGAGCCCAGCAATCATCCTGAGAATCGTTGACTTACCGCAGCCTGAAGGGCCAACGAGCACGATGAATTCGCCGTCCTGGATCTCTAGATTCACATCTCCGACAGCACGAGTTCCGTCCGGATAGATCTTGCCGAGATTGTCGAGAGTTATTGAAGCCAACTCGAACGCCTTCCCTTGGGGGCCACTGCTATCGCACGGAGCGTACCAGGTGCGCGATAATCCCCCCAACGAGATTTTGTAGAGGAGCGGAATGAACCCAGTAGCAGTGATCACGGGAGGGACCGGTGGGTTGGGCCGTGCCATCGTTCCCCGACTTGCCGATCGCGGTTTCAAACTCGGGGTTTCGTACGTGATCCCTTCTGAGGCCACTGAACTCGAAGAGGAAACTGGCCTCGACGAGGACCGACTGATGCTGCGGCGAGTCGATTCGACCGACTCCGAGGCGCTGAACGGCTTCATGAAAGAGGTGCGGGCCGATCTTGGACCGATTGGCGTGTTGATCGCTTTGGTCGGCGGTTGGGCAGGCGGTCGCGACGTCGAGGAAACGGACGATGTGCGATTCGAGCGAATGCTCGACCTCAACCTGCGTTCGGCGTTCTACGCGGTCCGTGCGTCCATCCCCCACCTGAGAGAATCTGGCCGCGGGCGCATCATCCTCGTTGGCAGCCGCGCCGCATACGAGGCGCCTCCTGGTCAGGCAGCCTTCAACATCGCCAAGGCGGGTGTAGCGGCGCTGGCGAAGTCGGTAGCCCACGAACTCACGGATACTGAGATCACGGCCAACGCCATTCTGCCCTCGCTGATCGACACCCAGGCCACGCGCACAGCGGTGCCCTTCGCCGATTTCATCGACCTTCCCAAGCCGGCTGACATCGCCGGCGTCATCGACTTTCTCTGTATGGACGAGTCACAGGTCATCAACGGAGCCGCGATTCCGACGTACGGAAAGACGTGACGTATCAGCGAAGAGTTTGCAGACTCGTGTACAAGGGTACAGTTGGGTTCACAACGGTCTAGAGGTGCGTATGTCCGGTCCATCAGCAATCTCCCGGCGAACCGCCCTCAAACGAGGCGCAGCGCTTGCCGGCGCTACGGCGTGGGCGATTCCAACGATCCAGATCGTCGGCATGAGCCGGGCGTTTGCCCAGGCCGTGAGCGCAGATGGACCCGACGCCGCTCATTGGAGCGTCCGAATTGCTGATGTCGTGTGCAACGACGGGGCTATCGAGACCATCGTCATCGAGTTCGCCGTTGATCGTGAAGTTCATGTGACCGGGATTCAGGTTTCTGGCCGTACGGTGGTCCAGGACACCAGACCGCTCGACCTCAACACTCGGCCGTTGCAGCCGCTGTCACACACGCTCACGAGTCCCCGAGTCACGGGCCTCGAAGGTGAGTTGTCCATGACCTTCACCTACATCGCCGACGGGACCGACGTCGAACTCACGGTCGACTTCACCGTAGACATCGAGTGCCCACGGTCCTGAACGGCTGACGGCACGACAACCGATTCGCCTGTAGCGTCCGGCCGAACGCCATCAGGCCTGCCTAGCTCTATCCAGGAGTGTCCGTTGACCAGCGGTAGACACGATATTGTGATCGTCGGCGGGGCCGCCATGGGCAGCGCCGCCGCCTATTACCTTTCCCTCTACGACCAGAGCCTTTCGATCGTTGTCGTCGAGAAGGATCCGGGCTACGCGAAGTGCTCGACGGTGATGTCGGATGGCAACGTCAGGTACCAGTTCAACCTCGAAGAGAACATTCGGATCTCCCAATACGCAATGGAGATCCTGGAGACGTTCGAGACCGACATGGCGGTTGGCGACAAGAGATTCGATCCGGCGTCACGTCATCAGGGCAACCTCTTTCTCTCCGATGCCTCTGGCGTGGAGGTAGCCCATGCCGGCCTCGCACTACAGCAGTCTCTCGGCTGCGACACCGTGTGGCTCGAATCCGAAGCCATCGAGGCGCGCTGGCCGGTCATCTCGGGTCCAGACCATGTGGGCGGCACTTTCGGCCCGAGCGATGGCAGTGTCGACCC
>JABDJC010000224.1 GCA_013003395.1 Acidimicrobiia bacterium | reverse complement strand
GGCGAGAACTCCCGCACCCAAGAAGGCCGTTTCCGCAAACGCCGCCACAAAACCGGTTGCGTCAAAACGGAAGCCTGCGGCCAAGCAGCCGGCCAAGGACAGTTGATCCGCGGCACCGTCGGAATGCGGGTAGCGACGGCGAGTGGAGCGTGCTCAAACCCACGAGATATGTGGAATCAGGCACGTTCGACTTGGTGGTCCGGCCGTGTTCGATCAGCCGAAGAACGTCTTTGCCACGTCGTAGAGCCGAGGATCGACTGGTCGAGTTGATGCGCAAGCCTCTTCGAGAGGGATCGCAACGATGTCTGTTCCGCGCAGGGCCGCCATCACCCCCGTGGTTCGTGCGGCTGCGAGGTCGGCCGCACTGGCCCCGAGGCGCGTGGCAAGGACGCGGTCGAAGGACGTCGGCGTGCCACCGCGCTGGATGTACCCCAGCACGGTGACGCGGGCCTCCATGCCGGTCATGTCCTCGAGCAGCGGGGCGATCTCATAGGCCACGCCACCGAGGCGCTTGAAGCCGTAGGCGTCGACCGGCAGCTCCTGCTCGTTCTTCGAAGGCGACTCGACACCTTCGGCCACCACCACCAACGAGTAATTGCAGCCTCGTTCGGTTCGGCGGTTCACCGTCTCCGCAATCTCAGAAAGGTCGTATGGGACTTCAGGAATCAAGATCGCATCAGCACCGCCGGCGATTCCCGCCTGGATCGCAATCCATCCCTGCGTCCGCCCCATCACCTCGACGAGCATCACGCGATTGTGGGCTTCTGCGGTGGTCGTGATCCGATCGATGGCGTCCGTCGCGATCTGCGATGCAGTATCGAACCCGAAGGTCATGTCCGTGCCGGCAATGTCGTTGTCGATCGTCTTCGGCACGCCGATCACGTTCAGACCTTCATGGCCGAGACGCATCGCCGACTTGAGCGTGCCGTCACCGCCGATCACGATCAAGCGGTCGACACCGGCTGCGTCGAGATTCGCCTGCATGTCGGCCAGGCCACCGGCATGGACGTACGGGTCTCTCCGGGAGCTGCCCAGGATGGTGCCTCCCTTGCCCAGGATGCCTCTCACCGAGTCCCTGTCCAGGGCAACCCAATCGGCGTCGAGGATGCCGGCCCAACCGTTGCGGAATCCGACCACTTCGATGTTGTTGTGTTCTACGGATCGGCCGACCACGGCTCGGATCACCGCGTTGAGCCCAGGACAGTCGCCGCCTCCGGTGAGAACCCCGATGCGGCTCATCGGGCCAGGTCCTGCGCCATCTCGAGGTAGTCGAGGTTGGCCGACCGCCGATGGCTGACCACCTCGTCGAGCCCGACCCGACTGATCGACCGGCCATCCAGGCCGACCATCAAGTTGGTCGCGCCGTCGTCGATGGCTTCGATTGCCGCCACACCGAATCGAGCTGCGAGGAGGCGGTCGAAGGCACTCGGCGAGCCGCCTCGCTGCACGTGCCCGAGTCGGGTGATTCGCGACTCGAAACGCTCGCCGGCTTCGGCGAGATGCTCCGCCACAACGTCGACGCCAAGTGCGGCGCCTTCGGCGACAATGACCAACGAATAGGCCTTTTCTCTCTCACGAGCAGAATGGACGGCGGCCACGACTTCAGCCGGCGTGATGTCCGTCTCGGGGACGACCACGATCTCGGCACCGGAGATGACGCCCGCCATGATTGCGAGATAACCGGACTCGCGTCCCATCGTCTCGACGAGAAACGTACGCCTGTGTGACGATGCGGTGTCACGCAGCTTGTCGACAGACTCGAGGATCGTATTCAGCGCGGTGTCGACTCCCAGCGACATGTTGGTTCCCCAGATGTCGTTGTCTATCGACGCGGGTATTCCGATGACGTCCATTCCCTGGCCGGCAAGCGCGTTGGCACCGCGCAATGAGCCATCCCCGCCGATGACCACGAGTGCATCGAGTCCGGCTGCTCGCGCCGCCGCGACGGCTTCGGGCGCACCCGCGTCTGCACTGAGTCGTGAGCAGCGCCCCGTGTGCAGGACGGTCCCACCCAGGTGAAGGATGCCGCCGACGTCTCGTGGCCGCAGTTCGCGGAAGCCGCCGTCGAGCAGTCCGTCGTACCCACCGAGAACCCCGATGGTCTCGTGCCCGGATTGCGCTGCCATGCGCACGACAGCGCGCACACACGGGTTCATTCCAGGCGCGTCTCCGCCCGATGTGATGATGCCTATTGTCCGTGACGGCATGAGACAAGCCTCGTTGGGGAGCGAGCATGGTACCCCCGACGCACTGCGGCGGATTTGCGGTGATCGGTTACTGCGCGGTTTCGCGGGGTGGCGGGAGGGGCCTGTCGCGGGTATCGTCTTACACCGGTGTAGTTCTCGAGAGGCGCAGTGGACTCGTTCGCACATCTGCATGTTCACAGCGAGTTTTCGATGCTCGATGGTGCTGCCAGGATCGACGATCTGGTGGCTGCCGCGCATGCCGATGGTCAACCCGCAGTGGCGATCACCGACCACGGTGTCCTTTATGGAGTGGTCGACTTCTACAAGGCGGCAACCAAGCAGGGCATAAAGCCGATCATCGGAATCGAGGCATATCTCACGCCCGGTTCGAGGTTCGATCGACCGCCACGGCGCGACGACGTGCGCTATCACATGAATCTGTTGGCGGTGAACGAGACCGGCTACAGCAACCTCATGAAGCTTGCGAGCCGTGCCTACCTCGACGGGTTCTACTACAAGCCCCGGATGGACGACGAGCTGCTTTCCGAGCATTCGGAGGGCATCATTGCGACGTCCGGTTGCCTCGGTGGTCCGGTCGCCCAGTTGCTCGGGCCGGACGCCGACAGTGAAGAGGGGAACTCTGGTGGCGAACGTGATTACGACGGTGCGCTCGCTGCGGCCGCCCGCTATCAAGACATCTTCGGCCGAGAGAACTTCTTCATAGAGCTCCAGGACCACGGCATACCAGCACAGCGCAAGGTCACCCCTGATCTCCTGCAGATAGCCAAAGACATCGATGCGCCCCTGCTGGCAACCAACGATCTCCATTACACCCATGCGCACGAAGCAGACGCGCACGACGTGTTGCTCTGCATCCAGACCGGATCGAATCGTGACGACGAGAAGCGTTTCCGCTTCGATTCTCGCGAGTTCTACCTGAAGTCCGCCGCCGAGATGCGTCAGCTGTTTCCTGCCGAAGACTTCCCCGGAGCCTGCGACAACACCCTGCTTGTTGCTGAACGCGCCGACCTCACCATCGAGTTCGGAAAGATCTTGCTGCCCGAGTTCCCGGTTCCTGCAGGTGCCACCGAGGCGAGCCATTTGCGCGACCTCGTGATGGAAGGAGCCAAGGAACGATACGGCGATCTCCTGAGCGACGAAGTCCGGAGCCGCATCGATTACGAACTAGAAGTGATCAACAAGATGGGATTCGATGCTTACTTCTTGATCGTCTGGGACCTGATCAGGTACGCGAGGGAACACAAGATCAGGACGGGCCCCGGCCGGGGAAGCGCTGCAGGCTCCATCGTGGCGTACTGCTTGAAGATCACTGCGATCGATCCGCTCGCCTACGGCCTCATCTTCGAGCGGTTTTTGAACCCGGGCCGTCGAGAGATGCCGGACATCGATATGGACTTCGACGAGCGATACCGAGCTGACGTCATCCGCTACTGCGCAGAACGGTACGGATCCGACCACGTCGCCCAAATCGTGACGTTCTCCACCATCAAGGGTCGCCAGGCGTTGCGCGACGCCGCACGCGTCCTCGGTTTCCCGTACGCACTGGGCGACAAGGTGTCCAAGCTGATGCCGCCGGCGATCCTCGGCAAGGAAGCGACACTCCAGCAGTGCATGGAACCCCCGCCACCTGAGGCCGATGACAGCCTCAAGGACTGGTACACGGCTGCCGCTGGACTGCGAGACGCCGGCCAGACCGACCCTCAGGCGAAGGAAGTCATAGAAACGGCTCGTGGACTCGAAGGTCTCAGGCGTCAGGACTCGATCCACGCGGCTGCCGTGGTCATCGCGCCGGTTCCGCTCACCGACATCGTTCCGCTGCAACGCAAGGGCGATGACGCAGAAGTCGTGACGCAATACGAGATGCACGGGGTCGAATCCCTTGGCCTGCTCAAGATGGACTTCCTCGGGCTCCGGAACCTGTCGACCATCGAGCGGGCGCTCGAACTCATCGAGCTCTCGACTGGCGAATTGATCGACATCGACAACATCGCGCTCGACGACAAAGCGGTGTTCGAGATGCTGCAGGCCGGCGACTCGATGGGCGTGTTTCAGTTCGAGGGAGGTCCGATGCGGGCGCTGATGCGCAACCTGCAGCCGGATCGGTTCGAACACTTGATTGCGCTCAACGCCCTGTACCGGCCCGGGCCACTCGGGGCGGGCATGCACACCGAGTACGCCGACCGCAAAAACGGTCGAAGCCCGGTGTCGTATCCGCACCCAGACCTCGAGACGGTTCTGGGGGACACCTTTGGGATCATGGTGTTCCAGGAACAAGTCATGCAGACCGCACAGAAGATGGCCGGCTTCTCGATGGTCGAAGCCGACAGTTTGCGCAAGGCGATGGGCAAGAAGATTCCCGCCGTCATGGCCCAGCAGGAGGCGCAGTTCGTCTCAGGTTGTCTGGCGAACGGTCACACCGAAGAGCTTGCTCGCGAACTGTTCGGGTTCATTGCGCACTTTGCCGGTTACGGCTTCAACAAGTCGCACTCGGCTGCCTACGGACTCGTTGCCTATCAGACCGCTTGGCTGAAAGCGCATTACCCGGCCGAGTACATGGCGGCACTGCTGACCTCGACGAAACGCGACAAGGACCGCACAGCGCTGTATCTGCACGAATGCCGGACAATGTCGCTGCGCGTCGAGGTTCCTGATGTGAACCGATCGGAGTCGGATTTCGTTGTTCGCGACGGCCTCATTCTCTTCGGCCTCTCCGCGGTCCGCAATGTCGGAGAAGCGGTCGTCGAGCAGATCGTCGAGGCTCGCCAAGACGGTCCATTCACGTCATTCACCGACTTCGTCAATCGAGTCGACATCAATGTCCTGAACAAGCGAACGATCGAGTCACTCATCAAGGCCGGGGCGTTCGAATCGGTCGGACACTCGAGGAAGGGCTTGATGCTCGTCTTCGAGCAGATTCTCGACGCAGTCGTGTCGCGCCGGCGGAACGAAGAGATGGGTCAGTTTTCGCTGTTCGGCGGTGATGACTCGGCAGTCGCAGAGTCTCCGATCGAGATCTCATCTGACGAATGGTCCAAGAAGATCAAGCTCGGCTTCGAAAAGGAGATGCTTGGCCTGTACATCTCGGACCATCCGCTCTTCGGGGCCGAGCGAGCTCTGGCGAGGCTGTGCTCGAGCGATGTTCCCGGCCTCTGGGACTTCGAAGACAAGGCGAAGGCGACGGTCGGCGGCATCGTCGGATCCGTGTCGACGCGATACACCAAGGGCGGGGATCCGATGTACTTCTTCGAACTCGAGGATCTCAAAGGTCGGGTCGAAGTGGTGTGCTTCCCGCGCACGGTCGCCGAGTACGGTCCGATGATCCGAGAAGACGCCGTCGTCGTGATCACCGGTCGTGTCGACCATCGGGGCGACGACATCAAGCTGATAGCTCAAGAAGTCCGCGAACCTGAGCTGAGCGACGAAGGTACGGTTCGGTTGCGTATTCCGGCCTCACGGCTCTCGCGCAACATGGTCGATCGCCTCAGGGCTGTGCTGACCAACCATCCAGGCGCAGCTCCTGTTTACCTCCACATGACTGGAGAATCGGCCGAGAAGGTCGTGAGGCTCGGTGATGACCACCGTGTGGAGCCACGATCCGCCCTGTACGCAGAACTACGAGAGTTGTTCGGTCACGCGGCGGTGATGTGAGTCTGAGGTCTGAGGACCTCAGCCGGTGATCTCGGTTATCGGAAGAACCGGTGCAACGAAGCTCGGAGTTCCCATGATCGATCCGACCAGTTCGGGTAGCCGTTCGATGAATCCGGGAACGCTCGCCGCAGGGAGAGGCCTTGCGAAGAGAAATCCCTGGACGGCATCACAATCGAGGTCGAGCAGGACGTCGAGCTGTTGTTTGGCCTCGACCCCTTCGGCGATGACGTCGAGATCGAGGCTGTGGGCCAACGCGATGATGGCCGTTGAGATGGCAGCGTCGTCTGTGCCTTCGGACAGTTCCTGGATGAAGGAGCGATCGATCTTGAGCGTGTCGATTGGGAACGACTTCAGATAGGACAGCGAGGAATACCCAGTACCGAAATCGTCGATTGCGATTCCCACCCCGAGGCTCTGCAGAGCCAACAAGGTCTCTCGCGCACGGTCGGTGTTTTCGATGAGCACGCCTTCGGTGAGTTCGATCTCCAGCAGCTGCGGTTTGATGCTGGCCCGGTCCAAGGCCCCGGACACGACGTCTACCAGATCGCCGTTGCGGAATTGTCTTGCCGACACGTTCACTGAAACCGCGACATCGCCCAATCCGAGGCTGCGCCACGCGGAGATCTGCTGGCATGCCGTTTCGATGATCCATCGTTCGAGCGGGAGGACGAGTTCACTCTCCTCGACCAACGGGATGAAGTCGACGGGCATCAACTCTCCGCGCACGGGATGAGTCCACCGGATAAGCGCTTCGACCCCCGACATCTTGCCTTCGCGCAGGTCGATCTTGGGCTGGAATGCCAGGCGAAGTTGCCCGCCTTCGGTCAGCGCCTCACGCAGCGCGTCGAGGATGTGCATGCGACCCCGTGCCAAAGACGTGAGGTCTCGCGAGTAGAACAGGACATTGTTGGCGCCACGCTGCTTGGCGGTGACCGCGGCAACCGCGGCGTCTTCGAGAAGCCGCTCGGAAGAGTCGGTGTCGGTCGGAGCGAGTGCGATCCCAACGCACGCCGTGACGGTGACTTTTCCGTCGAGAAACGGTCGGGAGAGCACACCCAAGGCCTTGCGTGCGACGATGGCGGCATCCTCGCGGCGGTGGATTCCGGGAGCGATGATGCCGAACTGGTCGTCCTCGAGTCGAGCGACCGTATCGCCTGCCCGCAGGTCGTTCTTGAGTCGTGAGGCCAGGTCTTGAAGAATTCTGTCCCCAGCGCCTCGGCCGTACAGATTGTTGATGCGCGACATTCTGTCGATGTCCACCACGAGGATCGCCGTGTGTTCGCCTGCACGGGCACCCACGCCGACCGCATCGTCGATTCGGTCGAGCAGCGTTTGCCGGCGGATCAGCCCGGTGAGGTGATCGGGCCTTCCCGAAGCACGGAGACGCTTGTTGTGATCGCCTTCGCGCCGGCGCTTGACGACGGGGGCGAGCACGAAGACCGTGATCGCGATCGTGAAGGAGCCGATCAAGGCTCCGAGCGCCACCTTCTCTAGTTGGTTCGAGGTACTCGCCGACGCCCGCTGGATGAGGCCGGCAGGGACCTCGAGTCGCGTCCGATACTCTTCGGCAGCCTCGACCAGAGTCTGTGGGGACGCCGAGAGTTCGACAACGTCGTCGAGGAGGGAGCGCATGTTGAGGTAGAAGGGTTCGACGTCGGAGAGGGATCGGGTCAAGTTGGGAGAGTCGATTCCCTTGAAGTCGAGCGCAGGGTCCCCGTAGAGCAATCCGTAGTGGACTCGATCGATCTCAGGCGCGATCGCTTCGAGGTCCATGAGGGCAGATGCTCCGCCGGCACCATAGCCATACGCTGCCTGTGTTATGTCTCTGGTGAGCGCGACCTCTCGCCCAACCAGCGCTTCAGCGGACGAAGCGTGATGTGCCTGTGATTTCAGGTCCCAGAGCGTGAAGATTGCTGCGGTGGCGACGGTCACGATGAGTGGAATGACGATCAACGCAGAACGGCTTCGACGGTCGACCGTGACGCGTAGCTTGCTGCCCATGCGTTGCCTCTCCCAAAACTCCTCGCGCGTTGATCGGCAGTTCTTGGAACGAGTTGAGGACTTTCAGGGACTAGTCAGATCGAGCTGCTCGAATCCATCCGCAGCCGCGATGAGGGCGCTGAGCGCCTCGACGTCGGTTGGAGGCGAGGCGATCCATGGCACTCGCGCCAGACCCACTCGATGCTGTGCAACAAATTCCTCTCGGGCGTCTGATTGACGCCTCACTTCGTCGGACCAGCGGGCCAGATTGCGCTTGAGCACCTCCCTCACCGAATCGTCGAGGCCGTTTGGCGCTCGTTTGCCGTTTGCCCATTCGTCGGGAAGCACGCGATTGAACACCACGAGCTCTGGCGATGGCAGGCTCTTGGGCAAAGCGGAGAAGAAGCGATCCGCTTCACGCAGTGGAGTGGGTTCGGCCGTGGTTGCGATGATCGGCGTCGACCGAGAGAAGTGTCGCTCGATGTCGGCAGCGCGGGCAGCCAAACCGTCGTACATCGATCGGAGGTCCAGGAGAAAATCGGCGATTGCCTCGAGGAGCGGTCCGCCGAGAAGGGCATCGACGACCCGAAACACCGGCCGAGCGGTGACCCGGTACAGCGCCCGTCGTCCTGGCATTCCGGCACCGGTGAGGAAGCGGAGGAGCTTTCCTCCGACGAGTTGTTTCATACCCGTGGGTGCCGCAAAGAAGTCGATACCACCCGCAGCAGGCGGCGTGTCGACGATCACGAGATCCCAACGTCCCGACTCGAGGTACACGGCCATCTCTTCTCCTGCGGCGTAGGCCTGCGCGGCAGGGAAGCGATCAGCAATGGCTCGAAAGAACGGATTGACCAGCAGACGCTCGGCAGCGTCGGCCGGCGCGTGTCGCCGGACGATGGCTTCCCACGCTGCGGTCACATCCAGCATGGCGGCTGAGAGGTTTTCGACTGTCGGGACACCGCTGGGTTCGTTGCTTATCGTCTTCAGTCCGAGGGCATCGGCCAGTCGCCGAGCCGGGTCCACCGTGAGCACCAGCACGTGCAGCCCGTTTTGAGCTGCAGTGACGCCGAGCGCAGCCGAAATCGTGGTTTTGCCAACTCCGCCGGCTCCCGTGACGAGCACACATCGGGTCATGGGAGGTCCTCGAATGCGTCTGCAAGCCGAGCCGCCACCTCAGACGGCGTATGCATGCCGAAGAGGAATTCGAGCGCGAGTGAATCGGCAGGCAACACTTCCAGCCAGTGTTGTTGAGACGCCCAAACGCCTCGGTGGTGCGTCGCCGCGTCGAGGTGGGCGCCGGGCGGCACCCCGTCGAGATCGACTTCGAGCTCGTCGAGGAGGCGATTGGCCACGACTGCCGACACCTGAATGGGTTGCTCGATCTCGAGTTCGGCCAGCGTTTCGAGCGTTTCGACCACGGGGAGTTCTTCGGGAATGGCGACCATGACCATCCCACTGGAGTTCATGGTCAACGTCTCGGCGATCCGTCGTGCTTGTTCCCGTATGCGGCCGGACGGCACGAGCTGCTCGATCGTGTTCGGAGCGTTGATGTACGACATCACCTGCCCGAGCGGCGCGCCGTCGACGATGACGAGATCCCAGCGCTCAGCCCACACCTCATAGATCGGCTTTCCGATGGTCACCACTTCACGAACTCCAGGGATCGTGTCGACCACAGCGCCAAAGACGTTCGACAGCGTCTTGGTAGGGATGGAGCTCGGCACCGGAACCTGCAACTTCATGTACTCGTCGATGGCCGCTCCGCGATCGATCGCCATCGCAAACAGTCCCGGGCGCACTTCGGCGGGCTGATAGCCGAGTTTGTCGACGCCGAAGTGTGACGCCAGGCCCCCTCCATCGATCATTCCTATCGCGAGGACACGTTTGCCGCGGCGGACGGCCTGCAACGCCAGCCCAGCGGTCACCGCCGACTTCCCCACACCACCCTTGCCGGTGACCAGCAACAACTTTCGATCGAGCATGGCCGTCGAGCGTAGCGTCAGCCGCGTTACCCTCTGTCTCGACACGATGGAGGTACGAGAGGTGGCAGCGTTCAACGTTGAGGAGTTCGTGGCGAGGTTCCGTGAACGTGCGCAGGCCGTCAAAGACCGGGGGATTCCTCCGGTCGAAGGCGAAGCCAGGCGGGCATTCATCAAGCACGCAGAGAATGACTACATGGACTTCTCTCTGGTTGCTGGAGCCGTAGCGTCTGTGGAGGATGAACATCTCGTCCTCCGCATCCCGTTGAGCTGACAACTGCGAGCACACGCCGCTGGGCGCGGTAACCTCTCAGCCGTGCTGCTCGTCAGACTCTCCATAGGACTGCTCGTCATCGCCATCGTCGCGGTTGGCGCTGTTCCGCTTCTCGTCCTGCTCGACCTTCTCGGCGGTGGGGACGGGCTCGGTCTGTGCCCACGCGGGGTGAGCGCGTGCGAGAACGGCTATTTCAAGGGACCAGAGCTGGCGGTCCTACTGATCGCGCTCATGTTCGGTCTGCTTGCGGTGCTGCGACTGTTTGTCCTGTTGTACCGCAGGTTGCAGCGAGACTCAGGACCGATGTTCCAGTCATGATATTTGGCAAAGGGCACTCATGAGTGACGCCACCTACGAGCCCGAGACGACTCCGTTGCGAGAGCGGATCGTCGACTACGCCCGCGTCTTCGGATTCGGTCTCGTCACCTGTGTGATCGTCGGCATCATCGGCGGCGTGATCACGGGATCTCCATGGCTCGCCGCAATCGGCAGCGTCTCCGTGGGTCTGGGAGTGTTGTATCTCCTCGCCGGGGGGGCACGTGGTGGGGGATACACGAACATGGGCGCGGGCGCAGTCGGAGCGTTGTTCGGTGGCCGCAATCAAGACGACGAAGAGATCGCGGAAGACGACGTGCGGCTCGGTGGCGGCACGAAAGGCGTTTACGAGAAGCGCAAGGGACGGGATCCGATGAACCGGCTCCGCAAAGGGCTGCGGCCCGGGCCGAATCCGAGCGCCTTCTGGCAGGTCATCGGCGGATTCGCCTACCTGGCCATCGGTGTCTACCTCTTGTCGACCTTCGGATAGTTCCTCAACCGAGTCGACGACTCGTCGAGGCCACCGAACCCATCAGCGCAATCACTGCGCCGGTCAACATCAGCCAGATTCCCGGCCCGATCGAAGCCGCACCACTGGAGCCGGCGGCGTCGACCGCCAACCGAGCGTCCACGAATTTGGCGACGGCGAACACCACGGCGACGCCGCACAACGCGATTGCGGCGGTCGAGGCGATCGGGCCCAGTCCCTCGGTCCGATCTCCCAGAACAGCGAGTGCAAGCGGAATCGCCAAGATGAGCAGAATCGGCCAACCGTCTCCCGACAGGCCAGAGATCGTGCCGGTCAGCGGCAGCGTCACGAAGCCGAGCGCAAGGGAGATTGCGCACGTGACGAATCCTCCGACGACCGTCCAGCGTGCCGGGTGCATCACGTCACCGCAATCCGTCGGATCACAGTTGGGCCTTGACGATGAACATTCCGGTGGCGGACGCCGTCTTCACGTCCCCTGAGTGAAGCTCCCCGCGGAGGAACAATCGACTGCCGCTGCGGCCGTCGACGGTCCCGGTGAGAAGCAACGTACCGGCACTGGGCGTCGGTTTCGGGTAGCGCAGGCCGAGCGTGCCGGTGACCACGGCCACCCCTTCGATGAGCATCGCCGACCATGCCATCACCTCATCGAGGGCACTCGCAACGATCCCGCCGTGGAGGACCCCGCCGTAGCCCTGATGGTGCTCGTGCGGCGTGAACTCCACTGTCACGGAATCGTCGGTCAGCTCGAAATCGTCGAGTCCGAGACCGAATGGATTGCTCCGTCCGCAACCAAAGCACCCGTCGTACAACGATCGGATCGCAGCAATCCGTTGCGCGTACAAGGTCACTGGGCGGCTCTCAAGTCGAACGAGCCTTGGCCGATGGCGTCGACCATCAGCAACGATTCGACGTTCCAACCGTTCGCTTCGAGACGTTCCCGCCCTCCCGTGAACGTCTTTTCGAGGACGAACCCGAAGGCGAGAACCACGCAACCCGCTTCTTCGGCGATCTGGCCCAACGCCTCGGCTGTCCGGCCGCCGGCCAGAAAGTCGTCGATGATGATCACTCGCGTTCCGGCATCGAGCGCCCGACGAGCCACTTCGACGCGGTACTCGGTGCCTTTCGTCGGTGAGTGCACTTCGCGCGTGTACGAGTAGCGATCCCCAGGACCGAGGTACTTCTTCGCGTACACCACTGGCAACGACATCTCGAGGCCAGTAGCGAGAGCTGGAGGAATGCCTGACGCCTCGGCGGTGAGGATGAGGTCTGGCTCGCCGTCAGCGAAGAGGTGCGCGAACGCAGCGGCGACCTCGGCGATGACGTTGGGTTCTACTCGATGGTTCAAGAAGTCATCGACCTTGAGGAGGTCGCCCTCGACCCTGGCACGATCAATGACGGTTTGACGGAGGTTCACGGCGGCAAGCGTACTCGGTAGCATCGCGAGTCATGCCTGAGCTCCCGCCACCCTCCACCGCAGACAAGCGATCGGCGCGTGTCATCCTGAATCGTCTCAAGAAGCGATACCCGACAATGGGTACCGCGCTCGACTACGGCTCGCCGTATGAGCTGCTGGTCTCGACTGTCCTGTCGGCGCAGACCACCGATGAAAACGTCAATCGGGTCACTCCTGTCTTGTTCGAGCGCTGGCCCACAGCTCACGACTTGGCGGCCGCCAATCCGTCCGACGTCGAGGAAGTGGTGTTCTCGACCGGCTTCTATCGGCAGAAGACCAAGTCGATCATCTCGCTGGCTCAGGACCTGGTCGATCGTTATGACGGCGAAGTTCCTCGCAGCCTCGACGAGATGGTGAAGTTGCGAGGCGTCGGACGAAAAACGGCTTCGGTCGTACTGGCAGAGGCGTGGGGGGACCCCGCGATTGCGGTCGACACGCACGTGAAGCGCGTCACCAATCGGCTCGGGATGACGGCGAGTACAGATCCTGTTGGCATCGAGATGGAGCTTCGAGCGCTCTTTCCGAAGAGTGAGTGGGCTGGTATCTCGATGCGAGTGATTCAGTTCGGCCGAGATGTCTGTGATGCCAAGAAGCCGCGGTGCTGGGAGTGCCCCTTGGCCGACCGGTGTGCCTACCCAGACAAGAGTCAAGCGCCGCAGTGAATTCGCCAGGGCGGTTCGCAGCGATGATGCGCCGATCGGAGTTCGACCGCGAGATCAGCCGGATCGCGATCCCGGCGTTGGGCACACTGGTTGCCGATCCCGTCGTGTCGCTCGTCGACACCGCATTCGTCGGTCGGATCGGAGTTCCCGAATTGGGCGCCTTGGCCGTCGCAACGGCTGCTTTTGGCGTGGCGTTCTTTCTCTTCAACTTCCTGTCGTACGGAGTCACGCCGTATGTCGCGAACGCACATGCCGCCGGTGATACGCAGCGGGCCTCCCAGCTCATCATTGCCGGGTTGTTTGCAGCTGTTGCTCTCGGCGTGGCGTCGAGCGCGATCCTGATCGCCGGCGTCGGACCCATCTTGGACCTGATGGGCGCGACCGCCGACGTGGTCGTACCTGCGTCGACTTACCTCGAGATTCGAGCCCTCGCATTGCCGGCGCTGCTCATCGTGCTGGTCGGGCACGGTGCATTCCGCGGGTACCAGGACACGAAGACGCCGTTGTGGGTTTCGATTGGCATCAGTGTCGTGAACCTCGTTCTCGATCCGCTGCTCATCTACGGCCTCGATTGGGGCATCGCTGGAGCGGCATGGGCAACCGTGATTGCGCAGTGGGTCGGTGCCGGCGCATTCCTGTGGCTGCTCTTGGTGCGCAATCGGGAGGATCTTGGGATCGAACGGGTCCGGCCTACGAGGCGTGACTTTGGCAAGCTGTTCGGAGCGGGCTGGGCGCTGATCGTACGGACCGCGGCCCTCGTGCTGGCGTTCACGATGGCCACGGCGGTCGCCGCTCGGCTCGGTACGGTCGTCGTAGCCGCCCACCAGGTGGCGTTCCAGCT
>JABDJC010000057.1 GCA_013003395.1 Acidimicrobiia bacterium | reverse complement strand
GGTCACCCCTCCGCTCGCCAACGAACCCTAGGTGAAGCGAGCGGGCCTGCCCCCCAGCAGGCCCGCCGCCGATCTAGCCGAGCCTGCGCGGAGCAACGGTCGCAGCAGACCGAACCGTGAGCGCTGTCAACCCTCCAACCACTGCCGGAATTCCGACAATCACGATGCCGATCATCAGCCACGGGATCTCAATCGTGTCCGAGGAGAACGATCCGAACGGCCCAACGTCCACCCAAGTGTCGTTGACCGACACCTTGAGCAACAGCAATGCCAGGGGAGCTGCCAACAGTGCAGCAAACAGCGTGTAGTAGACCGTTTGGACGCCGAGGAAACGACGGCGAATGTGCGGAGGCGCTCCTACGGCAACCATTGTTCGTATGTCGTTGTCAGACTCCGTCGCGGCCAGCGCAGTCACCAAAGCGACGATGAGTAGCACCACGAGCAGGGCAGCACCACCGATGACCACAATTGCTGAGTCGGCGTCAGCAGTGCTGGCGGCGATGCGAGCGATCGCTGTCAGTTCAGGCTTTGTCATGCGCGCAACTCCTCGAGGCTCAGGGGTACAGACGAGCCTTCGGTGATCGACTCGATCCGGCCGTCACGCAATCGAACGACGCGGTCTGCCCACGCAGCGAACGATGGTCCATGCGTCACCATCACACCGCTACCGTCTGCCGATGTTCATTCCTGTCACCGGACGTCGCATCCCGCGACGCATCGCTCAGCTCGTCTTGGGCCTCATCCTCTTCGGTTCAGGAATCGGCTTGGTAGTGCAGTCTCAATTGGGCAATCCGGCATGGGACGTCCTCCACCAAGGTCTGGCGAAGCGCTTCGATGGATCGTGGTCGACCATCGGAAACTGGACGGTCATCATCTCGTTCGTCGTGCTGTTGCTGTGGATCCCCCTCCGTCAACGGCTCGGCCTCGGTACCGTCCTCAACGCCATCCTCATCGGAGTGACGGTCGACGTGTTGATCCGATTCGTCGAGCCAGGAGAATCGCTTGCGGTTCAACTCGTACTGCTCTCACTTGGCGTTGTACTTGTCGGCATCGGCTCTGGCTTCTACATCGGTGCGCATCTCGGACCAGGGCCTCGCGATGGCCTGATGACTGGCATCGCCGCGCTGGGGCCCCCAATCTGGTCCGCACGGCTCGTGATCGAGCTCTCCGTACTGGTCGCCGGTTGGATCCTCGGAGGCACCGTTGGTATCGGCACAGTGGTGTTCGCGTTTGCGATCGGTCCCCTCGTGCAGTTCTTCCTGCGCCACCTGAGCCTCGACATCGAACCGGCGGCGGCCGCACTGGCCGACTAGTTTTCCATTCGAGTGGGAGGACCAGGATGCCGATCGAGACACCAACTGACCTGCGCGACCATCTCCACACCGCCATCTCCATCGAGATGGCCACCATCCCGGCCTACCTCTACGCGCTCTATTCGTTCGAGGACCAGTCAGCACTTCCGCCACGATTGATTCGCAGCATCGTCGTGGAAGAGATGCTCCACGCGGCGCTGTCGACAAACATCTTGTTGGCGGTGGGTGGCGAGCCCGAGTGGTCGTCGGACCGCTACTTTCCGAACTACCCAGGCGAGCTCCCACACCATCGGCCTCGAATCGATCTCGACCTCGCGCCAGTTTCGATCGACCTTGTTCGTGACGTGTTGCTCGTGATCGAGCAGCCAGAGATGCACAGCGCCCCAGCCGAAGGCGACGACTACGCGTCGCTCGGTCAGTTCTATCACTCGATCGAAACGAGCATCGAACGAATGGCGGACCGTTTCGATCTCTTCAGCGATCCGCAATTGGAGCGACAGATGTCCGACTCCTCGTTCTATCGCCCTGTGCAGTTCGATGCGGAGGACAGCGGCAATCTCGCACCCATCGAAAGCACACCAGACGCCTGCGACGCGATCTCGGTGATTGTCCACCAGGGCGAGGGGTTGAGCGACGAGCGCTGGGCCGACCCAGAGCACAAAGAGCTCACTCACTATCACAAGCTGCTGCTACTCGCAGACGGCAAGGCGGCTCTCGGCTCAGTGCTGCCGGTGCCAATCAATCCGCGCACGGCCAACTATCCGGCCGAGCTTCAACAGGTGTCGGACCTCTTCAACGCGGCATACCGCGCCACATACCTTGCGCTGGACGACATGTTTTCGGTCGGGGGGAACCAAGGGACTGCTGTCGGGCGCCTGTACGGGCTCATGACGGGTGTACTCGGGCCGGTCGCCCGCTACCTCGTCACCGTCGACCTGCCCGACGGCGGAGTTGCGGCTCCGACGTTCGAGTGGTTCGAGTTCTCCGGGGATCCATGGGCCGAGCTTTCTGCCCTCGCAAACCGCATTGCCCGCGACCACCCGGACCTCCAGACCGTGGCGACGGTCGCCGATAATCTGGTAAATACCTGATCTCGAACAGATTCGGGGAGCTGTTCAGATATTTGTCCGACAAGTTGTCGATTCCATAGACGACAACTTGTCGATTCCAAACCGACTTTCTGTCGAGGATTTTGGCGGCTTTGCTTCATCGGAACTGTCCGAGGAGTCCTGTGTCCACCAACCTGTTGCACTACCTCCCGATCGCCTCGACGATCGTCGCCGCGGCGTTCGCCTACGTGCTGTATCGGCACTGGCAGAAGAATACGTCGGCGAGGTATGTCATGTGGTGGATGATCGGGATCGGCTTGTACGGACTCGGCACGCTCACCGAAGCACTAACCACGCTCTTCGGTTGGAACGAACCGGTGTTCCGCACCTGGTATGTCGCCGGTGCGCTCCTCGGTGGCGCACCTCTGGCGCAGGGCACCGTCTACCTGCTACTCAAGCGCAAGACCGCCGACCGACTCGCCGTCGCGATCGTCACCTACATAGCGATGGCCTCCGCTTTCGTCATTGCGACACCTCTCGAACTGGACCTCGTCGAAACCAATCGCCTTTCCGGTGAGGTCATGGCGTGGCAATGGGTTCGCCTGTTCTCACCTGTCGTGAACCTCTATGCGGTGGTGTTCCTCATCGGTGGTGCCTTCTGGTCGGCGTGGAAATATCGCAAGACGTCGGGAGCCAGGTCACGTGTGGTCGGCAATGTGTTGATCGCCGTCGGTGCGATCTTGCCAGGTATCGGTGGCGGGTTTGCCAGAGCCGGCACGGTCGAGGTCCTCTACGTAGCCGAGCTTCTCGGGCTCGCACTGATCTGGGCCGGATATCGCCAAATGACGGTCGATCGCGCCGAGTCAATTCACGAAGTGCAGCGCATGAGCACTGCACCCACGTTCAGCACGACAACCACCTGAGGTAGGAACATGAAACGGTCAACAACGATCCTTGCGGTGACAGCCGCCTTGGCCTTGGTCATTGCAGCATGCGGCTCAGCCGCAACAACAACGACCACAACGGGAGCACCGACAACGGTTGCACCCTCGACAACAACGCCCGCAACCACGACGGCACCAACGACGACCGTCGCCCCAACAACCACGGAGGCGCCGCCTGAGGCGCGAACGTTCGTCGGTGGGGACGGCGTCGAGACCACGATCGAGGACATCTCGCGCATCGTCTCGCTCAACGGTGACCTCACCGAGATCATCTTCGAGTTGGGTCTCGGCGACAACGTGGTTGGTGTGGACGTCACCACCACATACCCGGCCGAAGCTGCAGCAATGAACGAGCAAGGCCAGACGGTCGGGTTCGCCCAGCAACTGGCAGCCGAAGCCGTGCTGCGCTTCGATCCGACCCTCGTCATCGGCGATCAACAGGTGGCACCGACTGAAGCCATCGAGCAGTTGAGGGCAGCCGGCGTGCCGGTGGTCATCTTGGAAACGCAGACGTCAGTCGACGGCGTGGGAACGAAGATCAATCAGGTGGCCGAGATCCTTGGAGTTCCTGGCGAAGGGGCATCCCTGGCTTCTCGGGTGACCGGCGAGATCGACGCCGCCAAGGCCCTCGTCACTGACGACGACACCGATCCCACGGTCGCTTTCGTATACGTCCGAGGACCGCAGGTCGTATTTCTCTTCGGCGGTGGAACTCCCACGAGTTCCATGATCGAGGCAGCAGGTGCAGTGGATGCGGGAACCGAAGCGGGGGTGTTCGGACCCGCTCCACTGACGCCTGAAGCACTCGTCGCTGCCGCACCAGACGTCATCGTGCTGCCCGAGGCCGGCCTCGCAGCACTGGGCGGCGTCGACGCATTCCTTCAGATACCCGGAGTTGCGGACACACCAGCCGGTCAGAACGGTGCGTTCCTCATGTACGACGAGGCGTACTTCTTCAATCTGGGTCCGCGCACAGGTCAGGCCCTCGAGGAGTTCATCAGCGACCTCTACGCCGAGTGACGCAAACGGTTGATCTGACGACCGACAGGTTCAGGGGGAGGAGACGATGGTTCGGCCCCTTGGTGACGGCCAGCCTGCTGGCCGTTGCGGGGGCCGCACTGTCGTTCGGCGCGGTGTCGGTGCCGGGCGACCAGGTACTTGGCGTACTCGCCCGTGAGTTCGGTATGACGGCATTTGCCGAACCGACTCAGCAGGCGCAAGCCGTGGTGTGGGGGATCAGGATGCCCCGGCTACTCCTCGGGTTCGTGGTGGGCGCGAGCCTGGCTGGCGTCGGCGGTGTTCTGCAAGGCCTTTTGCGCAACGAAATGGCCGACCCGCACCTGCTCGGTATCGGACCCGGTGCAGCGATCGGCGCTTCGATCGGATCAGCGGTCGGCGGAATCCCCGGCGCCATTTCGGGCGGTGTTGTAGCAGGAGTCGTGACCGCGTTCGCCATAAGACGACTCGCAAGCCGAGCGTCGATCGACCCGACTCGCATCATTTTGTCGGGAGTCGCCCTCGGCGCAGCATTGAGTGCATGGGTTGGTTTTGTCGTGTTCGCCGCCGACCGGGCAACCGTTCCGCCAATCGAATTCTGGCTACTCGGTAGTCTCACGGGATCGACCTGGCGAGCCCTCGGCACCACGACAGTCTTCGTCGTTGCTTCAGGCATCGTTCTCCTCTCGTCGGCCAGAACGCTCGATGTGCTCGGTCTCGGCGAGTCGAGTGCTCGTCACCTGGGCATGGACGTCGACTTGGTGCGGACAGTCCTGCTCGTGTCGTCAGGTGTTGCAGTAGGAGCAACTGTTGGCGCGGTTGGCGTCGTTGCCTTCGTTGGGCTCCTCGTGCCCTACTTCGCTCGCAAGGTCGCAGGACCACGCCATCGGCACCTCCTGCCAGCCAGTGCCGCCGGCGGTGCGCTTTTCGTCGCAGCGTCCGATCTCGCCTCGCGACTCGTCATCGAACCCATCGAGATTCCGGTGGGTCTCGTGACGGCGGCCGTAGGCGGTCCGTTGTTTCTCTGGCTGCTCACGAGGAGGCGCGATGCCTGACGCCATCACCGCTGCAGGCCTGACCTATCGAGTCAAAGACGCAGTGCTCGTTTCGGACGTCGATTTTCGAGCGGGGTGGGGTGAGCTCGTCGTCATCATCGGACCGAACGGCGCTGGGAAGTCAACGCTGTTGAGTCTACTGGCAGGTGACCTCCATCCCTCGGCGGGCACTGCGTCCGTCGACGGCCTCAGCCTCGGCGGTGCAGCTACCGCCGAACTCGCGACAGTGCGGGCCGTGTTGTCCCAGCGAACGCCGATCGATGTTCCCTTCACCGCCGCAGAAGTGGTCGAAATGGGGCGTTTCCCGCATCGACGCAACGCTGCGAACAGCAGCGAACTCGACGCGACAGTTGTTGGTGCGGCAATGGACCGAACCGACACAAGACGCTTCTCCGGCAGGATCTTCAGCACACTGTCTGGCGGCGAACGAACCCGGGTTTCCTTGGCGAGGGTCCTTGCTCAGGACACGCCGGTGATCTACCTCGATGAACCAACCACGGCGCTCGACGTTGCCCATCAGGAGCGCATGATGAGACAGATCGCTGCGCTTGCGGCAGAAGGGCGGTGCGTCGTCACGGTCCTCCACGATTTGAACGCAGCCGCGGTATACGCGGATCGCATCGTGTTGATGAGCGAAGGGAGTGTTGTCGCAGAGGGTTCGCCTCGCGATGTGCTGCGGACCGAAACCCTCAGCGAGACGTACGGCCACCCGATGAAGGTGATCGACCACCCGCTGCACGACTGCCCACTCGTGCTGCCGGGTTGAGCCGACTCGGTAGGCTCGGCGGATGCCGTGGGAGCCAGACGTCTACCTTCGATTTGCCGATCATCGCGCCAGACCCGGCTATGAGTTGCTGGCCAGGATTCCAGACGTTTCTCCATCGTTGATCGTGGACCTTGGGTGCGGCACGGGGTCGTTGACCGGAGCGCTGGAGGAGCGTTGGCCGACGGCGGAGGTCATCGGTATCGACTCGTCGGCGGAGATGATCGCCAAGGCGTCGGCGACTCAATACCGCGTCGACTGGAAGATTGCGGACATCTCCGACTGGGAGCCGACTCGTCCCGTTGACGTCATCTACTCGAACGCAACACTGCATTGGCTTGATGATCACCGCCACCTGTTTTCTCGGCTTCGCTCGTACCTGGCTCCTGGCGGAGTGCTGGCAGTTCAGATGCCGGACAACTGGCGGGCCCCAACACATCAAGTACTGGTCGACACCATCGACAATGGCGAATGGCCGCAAGCGGCTCGCGACGCACTCATGCGCGATCGGCTCTCAGCGCAGCACGAGTATGCCGCATGGGTGCAGCCGGCCGAACTGGACATGTGGCGAACGACCTATTTCCAGCAGCTAGAAGGTGACGACCCGGTTTGGACCTGGGTGAGTGGCGCGATCCTCGTGCCGGTCCTCGCCGAGTTGAGCGATGCCGAGCAGAAGCAGTTCGAGCAGGCCGTGAAGCAGGCGTATCGCGTTGCCTATCCGCAGGGGCCAGACGGCAGGACGACCGTCGGGTTCAGTCGACTGTTCCTCGTTGCCCGAGCGATCACTTCGTAGGTTGTGATTCGCGCAAAACGATCAGTCGGTCGCCAGGCCTGATGTCGTTGGGATCGACTGCATCTGGACGTACTCGGTGCTCGTCCCGAATGACGGCCACGAGCGTCGCACCCCTCGGGACGGCTGGTTGACCACCCGAGAGGTCGGGCTCCGTCTCGGCCAACTCGATGCCCGTGCCTGCGTCGAGGAGATCATTCACGACGCCAACCGCGCCTGGCGCATACGTGGCGATTCCCAACATCCGACCGACAGCTGCTGTGGAGTCGATGACCTCATCCGCGCCACCTTGTCGAAGGAAGTGCAGATTTTCCTGCTCGCGGCCGCCGGTGACGATGTGCGCCGTCGGGTTCAGCTCGCGTGCGGTGAGCGTGATGAGAACCGCGGTGTCGTCGCGATTCGGGGCGACGATGACGGCCTTCGCCAACTCGATCACCGCTTGACGCAGAACAGTGCGTTTGGTGGCGTCGCCGTGAACACTCACGAACCCGCGGGCGGCCGCGAGTTCGACGGCCTCGGGGTCTCTATCGACAATCACGATCTCGCTCGACTCGATACCGCGGCGAAGCAGATCGCCAACGGCGCTTTGGCCCGTCGCGCCGTAACCGCAGATGACGTAGTGGTCTTTCACTCGCTGCCTCCAACGTTTGGCCAGCAACAGCCGGCGGGACTGGTCTGTGAGCACTTCGACGGTGGTACCGACGACGAGGATGAGAAAGAGGATGCGTGCCGGAGTGATGAGCAAGATCGTCGCCAATCGGGCACCGTGACTGACGGCCGTGATATCGCCGTACCCGGTCGTTGTGACCGTCACCGAGGCGTAGTACAGCGAGTCGATCAGGCCGATCTCGTTGCCCGTGACATCAACATATCCGTCCCGGCCGACATTCACGACGAGCGCAACGAACACGACGAGACTCAATGCGAATCCCACTCGACGGCCTATCGCCATGAGAGGCGGACGGCGCCGTCTGGGTACCTGAACGAGGTCGATCATGGCCCGAGTTTCTCACTTGAAGAGCCAGAACATGGGCATTGCGGGCTCCGTCGCCTGAACCCTGCCGTCGAGCGTGCTTAATCGCACCGTATACGTGGTTCTAAGCACTCTCGACGATCGGCCTGCAGCTCCTCCTTGGAGGGACAGAGGGCTCGGCCCCTCTGCCCCTCCTCGCTTTCACATTCCTCGGTCGTCAGATACCCGCTGAGTTGCCGTCCTTGTCGGTGAGACCGATGAACTGGATGGCACCGAACTGGTCACCAAGATTCAACGGCTGGGAGCACGACGTGTGGAACTCGATGCTCTGTAGCAGAGTCGTCTCCGTCTCGTCATAGATGAACACGAACGTGGCGCTCGGGAATTCGTCCTTGTCAGCCATCATCGAGTCGGCGTTGAAGTCGTCACCGAGGGCGACGACGTCGTCAAAGAAGATCTTCGCCTTGTCGTCATTCGGGTCCTCCTTGTCGGTCACGATGATGTGCACAGGATCGGCATCCATCGGATCACCAGTGACGCTGACCTTGCCCGAGTCCTGCGAGTGGCTGGTGGCGTCGTCGCCGTCACCTGTGTACACGAGATGCAGGATCTGTGGCTTGCCTGTTGTGTCACACACATCCCCCGGCGGGAACGTGGCGATGTAATGACTCGGATCGTCGTCGACCACGTCAGGAGCTCCGGTCGGATCTCCGTTGCTGTCGACAGGCGTCCCGACGACATCAGACACGTTGGCGTACTGGCCAAGCTGCGCGACGCCAAAGGACTGATACAGCCACTCCTCACCCGGGTCCAGAAGACCGTCCATGTCGGTGTCTCCGACATTGAAGGCTCCATCCAACAGTGGATCGGGATTGAAGTCATCGCTCGAGTCACCAGCAGTGCCGTTGTCGTCCGTCACCATCACGTCGGCCAGCTGCTGGTCCCCAGGGTTGGTGACGACATACGTCCACTGAATGGTGTCGCCTGCTGTCGCTGATGGGCCTGTCGGCGTGTCGGCGTCTTCACCGAAGCCAGTCGACAGTGGTAGCGATTCGCCCATACCGTCTTCGTCAACGAAGCCGAGCAACTGGGCCGCACCGAACTGGTCCCCAAGCAGCAACGGTTGCGAGCAGGACGTATGGAACTCGATGTTCTGCAACGTCACGGTCTCGCCCGCGTCTTGTATCCAGATGTGCGTCTCTGTGTCGAGTCTCTCGCCGACGCCTGCGTCGATCACAAACGTATCGCCGAGCGCCACGACGCCGGTGAACCAGATGGCACCGTCTCCGTTGATCTTCTCGGAGGCCGTGATGTGTACTGGATCGGCGTCGAGAGGATCGCCCGTTACGACGACCTTGCCCGAGTCCTGCGTATGTGACGAGGCGTCATTGCCGTCGCCGGTATATCGCATGGTCAGCATCGACGGCTTGCCATAGGTGTCACAAAGATCGGCTCCGCTCGAAGTCGGTACCACGAGTGTGAACTTCTCGATATCAATGTCCGGATTGCCAGGCGGGTTGCAGTACGAGGATGGATCGTTGTCGTCCACCATCGTGCCGGTGCCTGTCGTTCCGACGACCATCCCGAGGTTCACGTACGCCGGCCGCGGATCACTTGGATCACAACCGTCTGCCGTGGTGAACACGGTGGTAGCCAAGTCTTCGGCTACACCGCCGGCTGCGTAGGTCCACATCTCACCGGGGTTCAGAATGCCGTCACCGTCATCGCCGCCGCTGAACACGGGCACGACGCCCTGATCGTCAGTGACGTCAACATCGACGATGTCCACGTCACCGGTGTTCGTGACGACGTAGGTCCACGTCACCGGGTCACCGGGTGCGATGACCGGAACGTCGACTCCGAACGGATCGTCTGCGTCGTTGCCGTTTGTTGCCTTCTCGATGTCGATATCTGGCGTACCTGGTGGGTTGCAGTAGTGCGACGGATCGATGTCATCGACAACGGTCCCATCGCCAGTGGTTCCCTCGACCATGCCCATGTTCTCGTACGCCGGACGCGGATCGCTCGGGTCGCAACCGTCGGCGGTGGTGAACACCGTCGCAGTGAGATCCTCGGCGGTTCCTGTGGCCTCGTAGGTCCACACTTCGCCCGGGTTCAGGATCCCGTCGCCGTCGTCGCCACCGTCAAAGATGGGCACGATTCCCTGATCGTCGGTGACGTCGACATCGACGATGTCCACGTTGCCGGTGTTCGTGACGATGTAGGTCCAGGTCACCATGTCGCCTGGTGCGATCAACGGAACATCCGCGTCGAAACTGCCGTCGGCCTGGTTGCCGTTGGTCAATTTCTCGATGTCGATGTCTGGAGCGTCCGGTGGGTTGCAGTAGTGCGAAGGATCAATGTCGTCGACCGATGCACCACGGATGGTGTTGGCTACGACCGCACCCATGTTCTCGTAGGCAGGGCGCGGACCAGCAGGGTCACAGCCGTCGACTGTGGTGAAACCGGTGGTTCCGAGATGCTCGGCTGTTCCGGTCGCTTCGTACGTCCACACTTCGCCCGGCTGGAGGATGCCGTCACCGTCATCGCCACCGCTGAATATGGGCACGATTCCCTGATCGTCGGTCACCGTTACGTTGAACAAGTCGACATCGCCCGTGTTCGTGACGATGTATGTCCACGTCACCATGTCGCCGGCGGCGATCACCGGAACATCACCGTCGAAGCTGCCGTCGGCCTGGTTGCCGTTGGTCAGCTTCTCGATGTCGATGCTCGGAGTGTTGCAGTAGTGAGATGGATCGATGTCATCCACTACAGTTCCGTCGCCGGTCGTGCCGACCACCAGACCCATGTTCTCGTACGCGGGCTCTGGATCGTCAGGCTCGCAGCCGTCGACCGTCGTGAACGTCGTCACGCCGAGATCCTCGACCACACCGGATGCTTGGTATGTCCACACTTCGCCCGGATTGAGGATGCCGTCACCGTCGTCGCCGCCAATGAAGACCGGGACCACGCCCTGGTCGTCGGTGACGTCGACTGTCACTATGTCAACTGTTCCCGTGTTCGTCACCAGGTAGGTCCACGTGACGGGAAGACCAACGGCGATCTTGGGGACGTCGGCCCCAAACGGGTCGTCGGCGTCGAACCCTTCGGTGAGTTTCTCGATGTCGATGTCCGGTTCACCGTCCGGGTTGCAGTAGTGGCTGTAGTCGAAGTCGCTCGTTGACTGCCAGTTACCTGACCGTCCGACTGTCGATGCCCGGTTCTGGTAGGTCGGCCGGCCGTCGCCGCAACCAGGCACAGTGCCAGCCGCGGTACTGAGGTCCGCCGCGGAGCCCATCGCCTCGAAGATCCACGTCTCGTCGAGATCGAGCCAACCATCGCCGTCGGTGTCTCCTGAAACGTATGGGATACCACCCAATTGGTCGTCGTTCACCCGGATCGTATGAAGCGGTAGATCACCCTCGTTGGTGACAACAAACGTCCACGTGATCGGCGCGCCAGGTGCTATCTCTGGTACGTCAGCGTCGTTCGGATTGTCGGCATCGAAGCCGTCGGTCAGTTTCTCGATGACAATCTTGAGATTGTCGGTCCCCGGATCGGCGGAGACTGGTGCTATCGGCAACAACAAGGTGAAGCCGAGTATCAGTCCCGCGATTCGCCGGAATCCGTGCGTGTTTCTGGTCGCCACTGTTCCCCTCCCGCCTAGTGGCCCGGACGAAGCCGGTGCCGATAAACCACACATCCCCCGACATGTGGACCATTCGAAACCTACTCCGACGTCTTCCGCGTTGGTGAGGGAATTCGCGCCG
>JABDJC010000046.1 GCA_013003395.1 Acidimicrobiia bacterium | reverse complement strand
GCCAGCGGCGTGAGACGATCCGCGTTGAGGCTGTAGCGCGCCATCGGACCGACGTGATAGGAGCCGCCATCGCGACGAGTTGCGTGCAAGGCATTGGACCACTCCACGTGTTTCTCCTCGAAGTGCTCCGGCCACTGCGATACGTCGATGTCGAGGCCGGTGCTCGATACGATCCGGCCTTGTTCGATGGCGTAGTTCTCCGGGTGGCGCAATGCCACGAAGTCGTACCGGCGATGAAATTCTGGGATTGGCAGGCTCGCCGCCCAATCGACGGTGCGTTGGGCTTCGGCGAGCGCCCACTCGAGGTCGGGAACCAGCGCAACCAGTTCGGCTTTCGTCGGCAGCCGGTAGAAGCCGCCGACGCGCACGTTCACCGGATGGATCTCGCGGCCGCCGAGAACCGTCATCACGTGGTTCCCGATCTTTTTCAATCTCAGACCGGCGCCAACGCGTTCGGGGTGGTCGGCCGCCATGGCGATTCCGCTGTCGTAGCCCAGGAAGTCCGGGGCATGCAGAAAGTAGATGTGGAGCGCATGGCTTTCGATCCACTCTCCGCAATACAGCATTCGCCGCAGTCGCTGGATCTGGTCATCGACCATGACACCGGCGGCGTGCTCCATGGCGTTGCACGCGCTCGTCTGGTACGCCACCGGACAAATGCCGCAGATGCGAGCCGTGATGTCTGGGGCCTCCTCGAACCGACGACCCCGCAGGAACGCTTCGAAGAATCGGGGCGGCTCGAATATCTTGAATTGGAGATCGAGCACTTCCTCACCGTCGAGCTTCAGGTACATCGCTCCCTCGCCTTCCACCCGAGCCAGATAGTCGACGGCGATCTCTCGTTCAGTGGCCATGGTTCTCACTCGCTTCCCGAAACTCAGGGGCGTACCCGTTGAACGTGCGAAGCGCTCTGACCAAGTCGGCGTCTGCAATACCCAGGTCGCGCCACCATCGGGCTAATGCCTCGAGATTCGGCGACTCGGACGGACCGAAGCAGCCGTAGCAGCCACGGTTGTATGCGGGGCAGATGGCGCCACAACCCGCCTGAGTCACCGGACCGAGACAAGGCGTTCCGTGTGCAACGGCGATGCATGGAGTGCCGCGCAGTTTGCACTCGACACAAACACTGTGTCGCGGAACGGTCGGCTTTCGACCGTTCACGAATGCACCGATGACCTCGATCAATTGGGTCTTCGAGATGGGGCAGCCTCGCAACTCGAAGTCGACGGCAACGTGGTCGGAGATGGCCGTGGAGGTTCTCAGGGTGCTGATGTATTCCGGGTGGGCGTACACCACGGACGTGAACTCGTCTACGTCTGCCCAATTCCGCAAGGCCTGAATGCCGCCTGCTGTGGCGCAGGCACCAATCGTTATCAACGTCTTGGATTGCCGACGGACCTCCTTGATACGCGCTTCGTCGTGGGCGGTGGTGACGGAACCCTCGACGAGTGACAGGTCGTACGGACCTGCAATCTCGGCTCTGGTCGCCTCTGGAAAGTACGCGATGTCGACCACGCCGACCACATCGAGCAGCTCGTCCTCACAGTCGAGCAAGGTCAACTGGCAGCCATCACACGAGGCGAACTTCCAGACTGCGAGTTTCGGCTTGGCCTTCATCGTTCCTCTCCAGACAGTCGTGCTCGGACGGCGTCGTAATCGAAAACCGGGCCATCTCTACAGACGAAGTCGGGACCGTATTGGCAGTGTCCGCAGAAGCCGATACCGCACTTCATGTTGCGTTCCATGCTCACCGCAACGGCCGTTGCGGGAACGCCCGACCGCTCCAGCTCGCGCGCCACCACCTTCATCATGATCTCTGGTCCGCAGGTCATTGCGACCGTGTTGTCCGGATCAAAGGCGACTCGTCCGAGCAGATTGGTCACAACACCGACATCGCCGTACCAATCGCTCGGCGCACGATCGACAGTGACTTCCACTTCGATGTCGAATCGTGCCCTCCAGCGACGTAGCTCATCGAGGTACAAGAGGTCACTTGGCGTGCGGGCTCCATAGATGAGCGAAAGGGATCCGAAGTCCCGACGATGGTCGAGGAGGTGCATGACGGCTGGGCGCAGCGGGGCCAATCCGATGCCGCCTGCGGCGATGACCACGTCGTGACCCCGTGCCTGGGCCAGGGGCCATCCCATTCCATACGGCCCCCGGATGCCAACGGCATCGCCGGCCTGCATCGAGCAAATGGCGTTGGTCACCGCGCCAACTGCGCGCACCGTCAATACGACGTCGTCGCCGGCTGCAGCGCCGCCCGCGATGGAGATCGGAACCTCGCCAACCCCCATGACGTAGATCATGACGAATTGTCCCGGCTCGAAAGGCAACGGCTGCCCGTCTGCAGCGACGAACCCGAGGGTCACGGTGTCGATCGTCTCACGACGAATCGAATGGACGGTGAAGGGACGAAGCAACATCTCCTCGACGGGACGCAGCGTGGGGTCGTTGGTCCCGATCACTGCGGTACCTCGTACAAATCGAGGATCTGGGTGCGCGTTGCTTGCAGCCGCCGGAGCGCTTCGCGAGCGACGATCGACGTCAAGGCTCGATCGAACGATTCGTCGCGATCGCACTGCTCCCTGACCTGTGCTGCATCAAATGCGATCGTTGTCGTCGCGACCCTGGCTCGCGCTCGCCATGCCCAGCGA
>JABDJC010000240.1 GCA_013003395.1 Acidimicrobiia bacterium | reverse complement strand
GTGCCGTTGTTGACCGCAACGGCGTGCTCGACACCGGAGGCGGCGGCAAACTCCTTTTCGAACGCCTCTACTTCAGGACCTTGGGCGAGCCTGCCGCTGCGCAGCACCCGCAGCACCGCCTCTTCCTCGGCGGTGTCGATGTCCGGTGACGCTATGTGGATTGGATGTCGTGATGACGGGAGCATGCTGAACAGCTTCCTTGATTGCCTTCGACCTGCATTCGGACCCCACAGCAGCAAACCCATCCGATGATGCGCGCCGGAACCCCAGCTACCAATGCGTGGGGTGGGACATCGCGCACGGCTACTGCGCCTGCCGCGAGGGTTGCGAATTCTCCCACGGTGATGCCCGCAATCAAAAGTGAGCGTGCTCCCAGCGACGCCCCGCGTCGCACGGTCGTCTCCTCGAGGTGCCAGTCCCCTGCTTCTTTCTTGGCCCCATCTGGACCCACGGCGCGCGGGAACCGGTCGTTGGTGATCACGGCGCCCGGTCCAACAAAGACTCCGTCCTCGACGATCGCGCCTTGGAAGATCAGCGCTCCGGACTGCACCTTGCAGTTGGCGCCGATGATCACGCCGGAGTCGATGTATGAATGGCTGCCGATACTGGTACCGGCTCCGATCACTGCTTTCTCACGCACCTGGGTGAACGCCCAAACGGTTGCGTCGTCCGCAATGTGGGCTCCCGGCGAAACGAGAGCGTTCGGGTCGATTTGTGGCACCAGGCCTCCTGGGTCGGCAACGGAGTCGGGCCCGGCCCCTATCCTCGGCCGCCAGACAAGTTTCGCCTCGAAGAGGCGACGACCCGGCGGAGTCTAGATTGCCAGCGACCGTCGCCACGAAGAACCGATCTCACCAGCTGGCCGCTGCGTTGACGATCGCCCTGGTTCCGGCCTTCGTTCTGTCGCAATGGATCGCCGTTCGCTGGACAATTCCGATTCGCGCCGCATTCAACGTCACGGTCCTGGCCGTCGCCGCGTTTCTGATCGTCAGGAATCGACGCCTTCTCGTGACCTACCGCAGAGAATTGGTGATCTCTGGCGCGCTGCTGGGGTCGATCATCATCTCAGCGATCCTGCACTTCGATTCTGTCGGCGTCGTCGTGTTCGGTGCAATGCCCTACTTGGGAGCGATTGTCATCTTGCTCGCAGCGCTCAGCTCGCCGCTGCGTCGTTCCGACGTGACCAGGGCCGTGGGGGTTGTCGTGGTGACGATCGCCCTCATGGCGGTGGCAGCGGTACTGCAGCTCGTGTTTGGGCGACCTGCTTACGTCGTCTCACTCCAGGACTTGGCGTATCCGCGCTGGTGGGAACGCGGGCGAGCCACGGGACTCGTCGCCAACCCTGGTCGGCTGGGGCAGCTCGGCGTGTTCGCCATTGCGCTCACACCACTGGTCAGCAGGCGGCGGATCGCATTCGCTCTCGTATCGGCGATCGTCGTCGCTGCGAGCAGTTCCCGTCTTGCGGTGTTGATCTCGCTTGCCGTCTTGATGGCATGGCCGCTCTTGCGCTCCCAGAGAGCTCGCAGGACGCTGCTCGTCGCGGGAGCCGGCGTCATCGCCGCGGTTCTGGTGATACAGCTCACCGTCCCCGAGGCGCGCGACAACCTCTGGAGCCGGACCAACAGTGCGATATCGGAAGCCACGAACCCTGATGGTGTGGCCCGCGACATTCGGGTCGAAAACCTCCGCTCGGGATGGGCGGCTTGGAAAGACGCGCCGGTCTTGGGTTGGGGTCCCGGCCGATTTGGCAGCACGACCGCATGGCGATACGGCTCTGACCTCCACGGTCGCTACGACCTTCCCGACGTCCGCTCCGAGGAGGTGGCCAGTGCGCTCCTGCTCCAAGATGGCAGCGAGATCGACGTCGGCACTGCGCAGCTCGACCTGGGGTGGCTTCAGATCGCCACCGAACTCGGCGTCGTCGGTCTTGTTGGTTTCATGGCACTGCTTGGCTCGGTGATGGCGAGAGCTTGGACGAACCGCTCCGTCACGAGCCTGATTCTGATGGGGGTGTTGGCGCTGTTCACGATCGCCTCTCCTGGACTGGTCGATCTGTCTCTGGCCGTCGTGTTTCTGTGGTGGGCAGGAGTGACGGTGGCTACCGAAGCCACCTGAGCCGCCGGTCAGGCGGCTTCTTCCAACGTGGCTGACCGCGTCTCTTCGTCGTGAGTTGAACGGTCGACGGCGACGAGACCGATCCCAGCGGCTGCTGCCATCCAGAAGTAGATCGCCACGGTCGGGATGTGAAACAGATTGTTGGACAGCGTCTGCGCTCCGTACGCCGCCATGACGGCGACCAGAGCACCCAGCGTCAGCTCGACCGGCCGCCTCCTGAAGGCAGCGATAGCCACATGCGCAGCGGGCAGCACTGTCGCCAGGAACAGCAAGCCTCCACCGATGAGTCCGGTTTCAGCGGCAGCCAACAGATAGGAGTTGTGAGGCGTTGCGATGGCCCGACCACCGTCCTCGCCCAGCTCTTCGGAGAATTCCCCGGGTCCGAGGCCTCCGAGCGGGTTGTCGCCAATGACGTCGAAGGCGTTGAACGCCAGGTTGAATCGATCGTTGCCCTCGTCGAACCGATCGAGCGCAGGGGTGAAGACCACGGCGGCAACGACGAGCACCACCGCCACCCCGGCGAGCCGGTAACCACGTGAAAGGAAGATGAGGAACACGAAGCCGATGACTGCTGCGGCCATGCTCGCTCGGGTGTACGAGAAGACGAGGGCGAACCACGTCAACGCCATCACCGCTCCATAGGCGATCCACTCCGACCAGACCTTGGCCCGCACCAGAAACGCTGCCGACAGCAGGAGCGGGAACAGCATGAGTGCGCCGTAGAAGTTCGACGAGACGCCCAGAGTTCCCGTTATTCGGCCAGGCACGACGTCGAACAACACCTGATACCAACGAAACCGCTCCATGCCGATGTTGCGAGCGACATTGGGGTCCAACAAGATCCAGTCCACCGCATACGACCAGAGGCCGAACAGGGCCTGCAGCAGACCGAACAAGAACATCGCACCCACCATCAACGTCACCCAGTCCCGTCCACGCCTGGCGACGACGATGAGCAGCGCAAAGGCGACCGCGAAGAGACCCCAACGCCCAACGCCTCGCAGCAGTGAGGCGACCGTCACCGAATCGGACAGAAATACCGCCACCCCGTTCCAGAGAGCGAACAGGCCCAACGGCAGGGCGAGCGGTTGGCGAAGCGCTGAGAGCCCTTCAACCCTCATCACCCCCAAAGCGAGCAGTGCGCTGCCGACCAACAACGGAGCGTCGTCGATCGACAAGCCAGCGACCGAAGGACCGATTCGTGCCGGCATGAAAGGACTGAAAGCGAGCAGCGCAATTCCCCAGGCGGCCGGATTGAAAAGCAGCTGCCGCTCGGCGAGCCATGGACCAGTGGACGACCGCCAACCCCACGCGAGGACGACCGAGCCGATGATAACGCCGAGCATCGCACCCATGAGATGCGACGCCATGCCGACGACGACGGCAACCGCCCAGGAAGCGACGAGCCCGACAAGGACTCGCGGAATCGTGGCAGCTTCCATCGGGGAGTGCGTGGTGTTCATCGGTGCCGAGGATACCGGCGAGTCGTCATTGGGCAGCTACCAACGACTTCACCAGCTCCGAGTACTCGACGAGATCCAGCGACGGATTGCCATCAATCAGCGCTCCATCGACAGACCTGTAGACCGGGTCGACGTCTCCACCGACAAACGGATGCGAGATCTCGTAGATCACGATCCACTGAGCGTCCTCGTTGATTTCCGCCCAGACTCGTGCGGCGCTCGGTGCGGCGTCGAAGAACGGCAGCAAGACTCCCCCATCGAACGGCGAGCCGTTGAACCGAGCGTTGCCGGTCAGCATCACATAGTCCGCGCCACTCAACGCTTCGAGCACCAGGAGCTCGTCGACGGCGGTGATCCGATTGCTCGACGTCGAGATGGCGATCGGCTCCGTCCCGACGGGCTGGGATGCCGGAGCCTGGGCCAACCAATGAACGAGGTGGTCCAGCTCTTGTGGCCAGGTCGGGTCGGGTGAGACATACATCGGGAGAAGCGCAAACTCCATGCCGCTCGCCGTCTGGAAAGAGACAGCAGCCGCCGAAGAAGCGGTGGCGAGCACCTTGCCAGGGGGCCGACTGCTCAGGAAGTCCGAAGCGGCAGCGGTGACCGCGTTTTGTTCTGTGACCAACGGATCGGCACTCCGGTCATCTACCTCACCGGTCGCCTGCAGGTTGCCTGCAAACAACGCCGCAGCAGCGACGATCACCCCGAACCGGACGAGTTGCACGCGCTTGGTGGATGACACGGCGAAACCGACGAGGATCGCGATCCCGTACGACGCCAGCACGCCGTTGCGGATGCCGAAACGGCCGACCGCGGCGTACAAGGTCGCTCCGGCTCCTACTCCAAGGAGGGCGAGGCCGGTGAACGCAAGGGGCGATTGGAGCGAACGGGCGGCCCACAGCGTTGCGAGCACGGCCACCAAGAGCACCACCCACCATCTGGTGCCCTGATAGAGCTCCTGCAGGAGTCCGTCGCCGAGGGCCTCCAGCAAGCCACGATCGTCACCGGGCAACCGCCCTACGCCGACGATCAGTGCACCGAACGTGAGGATCGGGAGTAGCGCCAGCGCCCCGGCGGCTGCAGACGAGGGAACGACAACAGTTCGTCGACTCGTTCGGCCGATGGCCAGTGTCGCAATCGAGCCGAGAACGAGGAGCCCGGCGACGAGCCAACCAGCAGCACCGCCAACACCCTCGAATGGCGCCGGGAGATGTCCGGCGGCACTGAGCGCCACAATCCACCAGAGGACGAGCGGGGCCGTGAAACCGGTGATCACGCCGCTGGCGAGTGCTGCAGATCCGGTTCTGACCAATACGACGAGGAGCGCCGCCAGCAACCCGAAAACCGCAATTTCCTTCGTGAGAACAGCCACCCCGAGCAACACGCCGGCAACCACATGCATCCGATAGCTATTGCTCCACAAGGTGACCAAGCCTGCCAACACGAGCCCCGCGGCGAGGGCATCGGGCACGAGACTGGTTGCACCGGAAACGAACGTCCACGGCATCACAGCAACCGTCACTCCGGCGATCGCGGCGGCCAATGCATCTCTCGAGGCCCGCCACACGAGGAGGGCCAAGAGAGCAGCATTGATGATCAAGACGGATCTCGCGATCCAAACCGCGCTCTTGATCGAACCACCCACAACCAACTGGCCCAAGGCCAAGAACGCGGGGAACCCGGGCCCGCGGAACGTTGCGAAACTCCCATCAGGGAAGCGGTAAGTGCCTGACGCTCGCAGTGCACGACTCAGGGTCAGGTATCCGCTGCCGTCGAAATTGAGGATCCAGGCGTCCCACACGTAGACGGCGACTGCAGATACCAAGACGGTGATTCCGAGAGCGACGACGAGCGCCAAGCGATCCTTCGCCCGCCGCTCAGCGGTCATTTGGTTACCGATTCGAGCACCGCGAACGCTTGCCTGGCCAGCACGAGTTCGTCGAACTCGGAGGCTCGCCGCCGACATGCTTCTGAGACAGACTCGTCGCCGCGGCGTTCCAACCATGCCGAGATCGCAACTGCGAGCTTCGGCGGGTCGTCCGGTGGCACGACCGTGCCACAGTCGTCAGTCGGAATGGTCGGCAGTCCCCCGACGTCGCTCACGACGACAGGCGTTCCCGATGCAAGTGCTTCCGCCGCGACCAGGCCGAACCCTTCGCGGCGAGAAGGAACTGCCAAAACGTCGATGGCGCGATAGAAGCTCGAGAGTTCCCCTGGTGGGACCCGATCGATGAACTCGACACGATCTGCGACCTCGAGAGTCGCCGCACGTTGCTCGAGCGAATCGCCGAGAGGGCCTTCACCGACGATGCGGACTCGGCAATCGTCTGGCAGAAGCGGGAGCGCTTCGAGCAGGACGTCAGGGCCCTTGTGGTCTGCCAACGATCCGACGAATCCGACCACCGGCGGGCCGGTGAGGTGCTTGTCTACGGCAGCGCTCGTCACGACACCGGGCGGAATCACCACGACATCGCTTCCGGGATACGTCGACAGGACGGTGGCAGCGGTTGCCGGCGAATTGGCTACGACACGACTGGACCGTCTCACCGCCCACTTCATGACCGTCGCGACGACTCCGTGGTGGTCGAGATCGACGTCTGAGCCGTGTGCCACGAGGACAATTGGACGCCGTGCGAGGAGTCCGACGACGGCCGCGACGATGGCGGTCGGATACAGGTAGTGCGCTTCGATGATGTTTGGACGCCGCCGAACCGAGACCGCGACCGCACCGACGAGGAGCCGAACGTATTTGGCGATGACCCTGGCCGTGCCCTTGGTGCGGTCGGTGTTGGCAACGACGTCGACCTCGACGCCGAGCGACCGATAGCTGGCGATTCGCCTCGCAACGAAGATTCCAAAATGCGGATGGTCAGGAGACGGCAGCATGTTGGTGAGCACGAGGACGCGCATGTCAGGCACCGGCGAGCAGCTCGACGATGCGTTCAGCGGCGCCCGGCCCGAAGCCGGCAGGAGGGCTCGCCGGAACCGGACTGTCCAGCGCCGCAACCGCGGCTGCGGCATCGGTGCCAACGACCGTGTTCCAACCGGAAGCAACCGTTTCAGGCCATTCCGTTTCGTTTCGGACGGTGATGCAGCGCGTGCCGACCATCGCTGATTCCTTCTGCAAGCCGCCGGAATCAGTGACGAGCACTTCGGCGTTGGCGACCAGCGAGAGCATGTCGATGTAGCCGGCCGGTTCGAGGACCGTGACGTTCGGCGGCCACTCGAATTCGTGACGTGTCATCGCGGCCGCGGTGCGCGGATGAATCGGGATCGCCACGGTCAACGGGAGACCGGCCAGCAGTTCGAGGATGGCGCGCAGTGTGTTGGCGTCGTCGGTGTTCTCAGCACGGTGGATCGTGGCTGCGGCGTAGGGCTTCTGCAGCCCCAGTGCATGCACTCGATCGACCGAAAGTCGACCACGGATCATCTCGACGCTGTCGGCCATCACATCTCCGACGAGGTGAACCCCGTCCGTGATCCCTTCGAGAGCCAGTCGATCGACGGCGTTCGATGTTGGGCAGAAGAGCCACTCGGAGACGTGATCGGTGAGGACGCGGTTGACCTCCTCTGGCATGTCATGACGATCCGAGCGAAGTCCGGCTTCGACGTGAGCTACCGGAATGTTCAGCTTGGCGGCAGCAAGGGCGCCGGCGAGCGTCGAGTTCGTGTCGCCATAGACCATGACGACATCCGGGCGGTGATCGACGATGACGCCTTCCAAGGCTTCGAGCATGCGACCCGTCTGCGCACCGTGCGAGGCGGATCCGACTTCCAGGTGGATGTCGGGCTCAGGAATCCCCAGTTCGTCGAAGAACACGGCCGACATGTCGCTGTCGTAATGCTGTCCGGTGTGAACGAGGATCTCGTTGGCGACGCGCCGCAACGGACCGCTGACGGCGGCCGCCTTGATGAACTGGGGTCGAGCCCCGACGACGGTGAGTACGTTCACGCCCCTACCTCAATCGGTTTCGGCTTGCTCGCTGCCCAGATCAACCCCGCCAACAACCGAAACACGAGCGTGATCACGAAGATCAGAATCGACGTTCCAGCTGCTCCTCCTGCAGCGAGGCCGAGTATCCCGAACAACCAGATCATCGTTGCGTCCCTGGTGCCGAGACCACCGATGGTGATGGGGACCATCACCACGAATCCAACGATGGCCATCACCGCCGACATGTCGGCGTACGAGATGGTTACCGCCAGCGACTTGGCCAACATCCACGCGAATCCGAAGTGGACGAGTCGAGCGAACAGCGATTGGGCCAACAGCAGAACGTGGTGGCCGGCCCCGAGGCGAGCAAAGGCGTTGTCATCGGTCTCGGATTTCAGGACGCGACGCGCCACGGCTCGCACGGCCCGCTCTCCGATCGGCGTGAACGGCAACGCCCCCGTCGCAAACAATCCCACACCTACGAGTATGAGAAAGCCCGGACCCACTTGGAGTGCGCCGGCTGGCAGCAACACGATGGCGGGCACCAGCAAAACGATGAGGATCATCACTTCGTACGCCTTGTCGAGGACGAGCGCGTAGCTGACCGTCCCGAGATCGGCCTCCGTCTTCCTGAAGTCGACCAGTCGCGCCACTCCGCCGACGGCTTCCCCGACGAGAGCACTTCCTGCAAAGTCCAGGGCAAAGGAACGGAAGACGGGACCCTTCGGAACGCCCAGGTACTTCAATATGAGGCCCCATCGCACGATCCGCACCCACAGACTCGCGGCAAAGAGCAGCAGCGCAACGACGAGCCACCCGACTGACAGATCAGAGATTCGAGACCACACGTCGTCGAGGTCGATACGCCAAGCGATCCAAGCCCCGAGACCAATCGGAACGATCCACCGGACCGCACGGAGCAAGCGCACGCGCGGAGATCGAGGTGTGGGTGAAGGGGTCATGAGGATGTCATGCTAAATGCGTATCGACCAGACACCGTAGACTCGCTCCGGCTCACCACAGGAAACAGATCGATGCATGCTGAAGAGACATCCTTGCCGGGCGTACTCGTCCTTCACCCTCGGGTATTCGAGGACGACCGCGGATTCTTCTACGAATCCTTCAATACGCGGACGTTCCGGGAGGCAACAGGCGTCGATGCGGTCTTCGTCCAAGACAATCATTCGCTGAGCAAGGGCCCGGTCTTACGTGGCCTCCACTACCAACTTCCGAACGCTCAGGCGAAGCTCGTGAGGGTGATCAGAGGTGCGGTCTGGGATGTTGCAGTCGATTTGAGGCGCTCATCGCCAACGTTTCGGCAGTGGTTCGGCACCGAGCTCTCAGCCGCCAATCGAAAGCAACTGTGGATCCCAGCCGGCTTCGCTCACGGTTTCCTCGCTTTCAGCGAAGAAGCAGAGGTGCTCTACAAGGCAACTGCGCACTACTCACCAGCAGACGACCGGACTGTCGCCTGGGACGATCCAGACCTGGCCATCGAATGGCCAACCACCGACGTTATCCTGTCTGAGAAGGACGCAGCTGCTCCGCTTCTCTCATCGGCACAGCTCTTCGATTGACCAAACCCGATTCGATGGAGATTCCGACATGAGCAGAACGATCCTCGTCACCGGCGGCGCCGGCTTCATCGGTTCCAACTACATCCGGCACATGCTGGAACGGGAACCCATGACGAAGATTCTCAACCTCGACGCCATGACCTACGCTGGCGTGAAGGCCACCGTCGACGAGCTCAACGAGCTAGATGGACACCAATTCGTCGAGGGCGACATTCGGGACGGTGCGCTGGTTCGCGACCTCGTGGCTGGCGTCGATGCGGTCGTGAATTTCGCAGCGGAGAGCCATGTCGACCGCTCGATCGACGGTCCGACAGTGTTCCTCGACACCAACGTCGTCGGCACCGGAGTTCTCCTGGATGCCGCATACAAGGCCGGCGTTCCCAAGTACCTCCAGGTCTCGACGGACGAGGTGTACGGATCGCTCGCTGAAGGATTCGCCAAGGAAGACGCTCCTTTGCTGCCGTCCTCGCCCTACTCCGCGTCCAAAGCCGGCGCCGACCTGTTGGCTTCGTCGTACGGCGTCACGTTCGACTATCCGGTCATGATCACTCGCTGCACCAACAACTTTGGTCCGTACCAGTTTCCGGAAAAGGTGATCCCGCTTTTCGTCACCAACCTTCTGGACGGCAAGAAGGTTCCCCTTTACGGCGACGGCAAGAACGAGCGCGATTGGCTGTACGTCGACGACCACTGTTCAGCGATCCGAGTAGCTCTCGACGAGGGACAACCGGGAGAGACGTACAACATCGGAGCGAACGCACAGCTGACGAACCTCGAACTCACGCACCAGATAATGAGCGCTCTCGGAGCCGATGAGTCGATGATCGAATACGTCGCAGACCGACCTGGGCACGACAGACGCTACGCGGTCGACTCGGACAAGATCCGGGCTCTCGGTTGGTCGCCGCTCCACGATTTCGAGCAACGACTCGCCGAGACGGTCGACTGGTATCGCAATCGCACTGACTGGTGGCGGCCACTCAAGTCCGCTTGAGCTGAAATGCAACGAACACTGATCATCGGCGCCTCCGGCCAGGTTGGAACGGCACTGGTGGGCCAGCTCGGAGCTCGCGCAATACCGCTGACGCGCAGTGAGCTGGACATCACCGACCTCTCTTCGATCGAGGCGGCCGTACAACAGCACCCGGCGTCCGCGGTGATCAACTGTGCGGCCTTCACTGCCGTTGATCTGGCCGAGTCCGAAGCGGAATTGGCGGATCTGATCAACCACCGCGCGGTCGCCGAAATGGCTCGCGTAACTGCGAGTCTCGACATTCCGTTCATCAC
>JABDJC010000221.1 GCA_013003395.1 Acidimicrobiia bacterium | reverse complement strand
GACCTGTCGGTGGACATGATCGGCGCCGTCTCTGCCCTTGGATAATCTGCAGCGACCTTCACGAGATGTTCGAACTCATCAGCGGCGCGATCCGCCAGGCCAGGGTCGGGTCCGGCCGTCTCGACGGTCAGGTCGAGATAGGCCTCCCTCAGGTCATCTCTCGCCAAGAGGTCTTGCCACTCCCCTCTGGCCCGAACCAATCGACGTCCGGCGTGGAGCGGGACGGATCGACGAGTGGCCAGTACCCCCGGTTCGGCGTCGACTATGACCACTCGCTTCTGCTCGCCGGCTTCACCAAAGTCCAATTCCAGGAGCGATCCCGCGTACTCGGCTGGGACTCGAGCACCAGGAACGGGTTGTGGCGCGTGAATGTGCCCGAGGGCCACGTATTGCGGTCCGGGTGGAATGGCCTCGGTTGTCGCGGCGTAGGCCTCACCCATGTGGAGTTCGCGTTCACCGCGCGGCGCTCCGTGACCGTGGACCTTCGAGCCACCAACCAGAAAATGCGCAACGAGGTAGGTGACCGCTTCGGTACCGGCGAGCGAGTCGGCATACGTGCTGTATCGCTGCGAGATGGCCGCAAGGCGATCTGCGTACAGCTGGTACCACTGCTCGGCTTCGGCCAGGAAGTCGACGACACGACCCTCGCGTAGAAACGGAAAACAGCTGACGACGACAGGACCCTTCCGAGTCTCGAGCGACAGCACGCCGCCGTCCTCAGGACGTTTGATGTCTCCGACGAGATGGATGTTCAGCGGGGCGAGGAATGGTGCCAGCGCTTCGAAAAGCGCAGGCGAATCGTGGTTTCCCGCGATCACCACAACAGGACGCTCTCCACCTCGTGCGAGCTTCACGAGTCCGGAAAGGCCCACGTTGAGGACGTCGGCGGTCGGCATCGGCCGGTCGAAAACGTCCCCAGAGTGGAGGACCAAATCGACGTCCTCGGCGTCGGCGATGTCGGCAACTTCTGCGATGACGGCTGCGTGTTCCTCGATCCGGTCGTAGCGACCGATGCGCTTGCCGACGTGCCAGTCCGAAGTGTGTAATGCCCGGATCACAGGCCGGCGAATGGGTCGCCGGCTTCGGCGACCTCTTCCTTCCGGGTAGCCCAAGGTGGGAAAGGAAACTGCGTGACGAGCGGAACAGGCAACGCAGGTTGGCTGATGACCATCGTTCCCGGCTTGAGCAGCCTGGCTCGGGCTCTGGTCGACGGCAACATCCAGCCATACTCGGATCGTTCGGCCTCGGCGGCATCCAACCGACCGGCCACCTTGATCGCAGCGTTTTCCATCACTTCTTGAGCCACTCGAGAGGCAGTCTGCTGTGCGCCGACAAGCAGCACACCAAGCGACCGACCCCGTTGGGCGATGTCGATGAGCATTTCCTTGAGCGGGCTCTGACCCTCTCGGGGTGCATACTTGTTGAGCTCGTCGAGGACGATGACCGACAGCGGCAGGCGCTGCCCGGTGGTCTCCTTCTCGGCAAAGGTCTCTGCAAGCAACGCCCCGACCACGAATCGTTGTCCCAGATCGTGGAGCGTCTGGATGGCAACAACCGACACCTGAGCGGCTTGCCGGTCGATTCGTCGACTCTCGCCTGCTCGCACGAGATGCCCGAGTCGGTGACTTGCGGCGTGAAGTCGCCGAACGAACGCGGAGATCGTGCCTGCCTGGACTCTTCCCGTCCAGCGCTGATCCGGCTCGTCGTCTTCTGGATCGATGAATCCCTCGAGTTCGGTCACGAGGGACGGGAGATCTCGAATGACGCGCTCGCCGCGATTCGGCACGACCGTGTCCCCGGGACGATGACCCTCGACAGGATCCCGCAGCACGATGGCGCCCGGCTCACCCGCAACATCAACCGCAAACCGCTTGAGCTGGCTTCGCACGCGTTCCTCGACGAACGGAATCTGGTTCCTGGTGTCACTCGAATCCGTGAACAAGAAGCGCAGGAGCCCCTCGTCGACGAACTCTCGCGGCGTCCACGCAAAAGCGGTCACTCCATCTTGTCGCCCGCCGGTGTCTGGCAGAACGACATCGCCCGACTGCGGTTTGGGGGGAGCCCAGAAGCCCACCGAGGGAAAGGGACCGGGCTCGACGCCGAGCTCGTCCCAGACCTCACGGGCCTCTTCGTCGAACTGGTTGTTCGGCTTGTCCAACCACAGCAGGTCTTCACCTTTGACGTTGAAGACCAAGATCCTCAGATTCGCGGCGCCTTCCCCGAGTATGTCTGGTCGAGCGGACAAGAGTCGTAGGAAGAACAGGGCAAACGACGTCTTGGTGGCGACACCGCTTATACCGGATATGGACATGTGGCCACCTTTGCGTCCGTCGAAGAAGTCGAGATCGACGTACACAGGCTTGCCATCCCGCCCCATGCCGACCGGCAACGGACGCCCCATCTCGTCGGCGTAGAGCGCTTTCATCCGCTCTTCACCTTCTGCACGCTCGACAACTTCCCCTGGGTCGACCGAAACCCACAATTCCGGATCGACCCTCGTTACCGCCACCTGCGCCGACCGGACTTTGTGCCCTGGGAGAATCCCCAACTCGGCGATGCGCATCGTGTCGGACTCGAACGTGGCGCCTTCGAACGTCGCCTCGACCTCGGTGACGATGCCGTACGTTCGAACCTCGCCCTGCTTCGGCACCTCGGTGCGGACAACCACCAGGTCGTCCAGCTGGAGGTACTCGTCTTCAGCCAGCACGACGCGAAACTCGCGCGTCGACGAGTGCTCGGTGCCGAGGACTCGACCGACACCGCTCATACCAACGCTCCTGATCTTGCAACTGCGGCCTGAAGAGCTCGATGTATGAACTTGGGGTCGCCCATGTAGCGTCGCATTTCCTTCTCCAACGCGGATATCGGTACCAGATTCTGTGGCGCACGCGGATCGACGTGCGCTTCTGACGCAACCAGCGGCAACAACGCCGCCGTGCGGTTCGCCAGCACAGCTGCTTTCGCAACCCCCAGTTTGGTCGATGCCTCGCATCGCACGATCCCTGTCCAAGAATGGCCGTTGGGCAGGACCGCCAGGCGGACGTACCACGAGTACTTGGGAAACTGTGACGTCGCCTGACCGATGGTGAACAGCGGCGATCGTTGCCCCGGACCGAGTCGAGCGATGATGCCGGCACGTTCCGCGGGGAGGTACGTCACTCGGTGGGTCTTGATGTAGCCGACCTTCTCGGTAGCCGACAGGTCGTTGATCGGCCCGTCCGCAACCACGAACAGCCCTTCGGCGGCGAGACGCTCTGCGAGTCGCGCCTCAGCCCGGCGCATCTGCTCATGGAAGTGACGAATGAGGACCGCCGGATCGGGGTCGTGCACCGCGTGCGTGGTGTATGCCAGCTGCGGGCCGGCAATCGGTACATCCGTCGCCAGTCCGTTCGTGAACACGGCGAGCCGTTGCACCTCGACGTCGGTCACGGTCGATCGAGGAACCCTCCGGTCCCAGCGGACTGCGCCGACAGCAAGCGATCCGCACAATCCAGGCACTGGACCGAGTTCCCGATCCACCGTCAGATAGGCGTCGACTCGGCGGACCCCGTCGACGAATACGACCACTTCGACACCGTCGTCGTGGCCATCGATGGGATGCCATGGCCCTGCGACCTCGGCATCGTCGATGACGCTTCCCGGCGGTGGCGTGAAGTCTTCGTCGGTCTCCAGCGGCGAGCCGTAATCGGGCGCCCACCCCTCAACATGCAAGCGATCAGCCATCGCGGCGATGGTAGCCAAGGGGTATGACAGGTTCGTTCATTGCCTGCCAAATCCATCGCTTCTCGGACCGCCGATCGTATCCTTGACCGCTACCTGAAGGGCCTTGACGTGGACACATTTGCGCAGACGATCGACGCCGCCACGACCTGTGGCGCGGATCCGGGACTGCTGTGCAGTTGGGTCCTGGACGTGACCGGTGACGCAAACGCCGCCCGGTTGACCGAATGGCTGTTCACGAAGCCGGCCAAAGTCCTCCTGATCGTCCTGATAGCCATCATCACTGCTCGCATAGTGCGACGCGCCGTTGCGCACGGGTTCAAACGACTCGTCGACAAGCAAGAGGTTGTTGAAGTCGAAGTGGACGACGCTTCTCATTTGGAGACTTTGGCCGAGTTCGCTCTCGGACGCAGCGAGAAGTCCGAGATAGAGCGACTGCGCAGCGTACAGAGGCTCCAGACGCTCGAGTCGGTGCTCACCAGTCTCGCCAGCGTGGTCATCTACCTGGTCGCAATACTGATCATCCTGGGTGAATTCAACATCAACCTGGGCCCTCTCATCGCCGGAGCGGGCATCGCCGGAATCGCCATCGGTTTTGGAGCCCAGGCCGTGGTCAAGGACTTTTTGGCGGGGATCTTCATGCTGATTGAGGATCAATTCGGCGTCGGCGACGTGATCGACGTAGGAGAGGCAACAGGCGTCGTGGAGGCGGTGTCGCTACGGACCACCAAGATCAGGGATGTCGACGGCACGGTTTGGTTCGTCCCAAATGGCGAGATCCAACGGGTCGGCAACAAGTCCCAAGAGTGGGCCCGCGCGGTGGTTGACGTTCAGGTCGCGTACGACACGGACCTGCCCAAGGCCAAGGAAGTCATCAAGGCAGTTGCCGACGAAGTCTGGGGAGACCAGCTCGAGGGGGCAACGATCATGCAGGCACCCGAGATCTGGGGCGTGCAGAGTTTCGGAGACAACTCGATCGCAATCCGACTCGCCCTCGTCACCGAGCCAGGCGAACAATTTGCGGTCGCTCGGGTGGTACGCGAGCGACTCAAGTACGCGTTCGACGAGCACGGTATCGAGATACCGTTCCCGCAACGCACCGTGTGGATGCATCAAGTCGGCGGCGGCGAAGCGCCAACACCGGCGACTTGATAGCGTGGCGGCGATGAAAGCGGGACCATGGGCCAGTGGCTGAGTGACCTCCTCGACGTCGAACTTCAGATAGCTGCAGACCTGGCGGTTTCGCTCGTCGCCATCTTCGTCATCTTCGGGTTGCGGCTGATCGCCAAGGGCATGATCAGCCGCCGGATCGAAGACTCGGAGATCACCTTCCGAGCACGCAAAGCCGTCGCCTACAGCACCACGATCCTCACCATTGCGGTGCTCTCGTGGATCTGGATCGACGCGTTCGAAAACGTCGCGACGTTTCTCGGTTTGGTTTCCGCAGGTTTGGCGATTGCCCTCGCCGACGTCTTCCTGAATCTCGCAGGTTGGGCCTACGTACTTCTACGTCACCCTTTCCGAGTTGGCGACCGCATCGAAATCGACGGTAAGTCCGGCGACGTCATCGACATCCGAGTTCTTCGCTTCTCCATCCTCGAGATCGGAAACTGGGTGGACGCAGACCAGTCGACCGGGCGCATCATCCACGTCCCGAACGGGCTGCTCTTTCGCCAGTCCATGGCGAACTACACACTCGGCTTCCCGTACATCTGGCACGAGATCCCTGTGCTGCTCACGTTCGAATCCGACTGGGAGCGTGGCGAAGCGATGTTGTCGGAGATCCTTCAACCGTACGCAATGAGCAGCGAAGAGATGGGGGCAGAAGCCGAAATCAAGAAGGCGTCTCGGGAGTATTTCATTCGATATCGCGAATTGCGACCGATCGTCTACACGACGGTGAAGGACAGCGGCGTCATGCTGACCGCGCGTTTTCTCGTCCGAGCCCAACAACGACGCACAGCCGACACCGACATCTGGAGGCAGATTCTGTCGGCAATAGCTACTGAGCCGCACATCGAACTCGCCTACCCGACCCAGCGGATGGTGTACTCGCAACTCGACCTGACTCCGAGCGGACTCACTCACGAGATGGGTCCAGACGACGAGTCGAGCTCCTAGAGGAGACTCGGCTCGACGGCAAACAAGTCGTCGGCGCCACGACTGACCGCAGGGAGCAGACCCCACGCCGTCGGGAGAATCTGTTCTGCATAGAAGCGAGCGGTTGTGACTTTCGCTGCGTGCCATCCGTTGTCGCCATTGGCCTTGGCCAGTTCGTGCGCCGCCACGGCTCCCTTGGCGAGCAGATAGCCGCCGAGGACGACGCCGAACATGCGCAGGTACGGGGTTGCGCCGGCCAGCACGTCGTTGGTGTTGTCATGATTCTCCAACAGCCAGGCGGACGCCTCGCCGAGAGCGGCCACGCCCTCACCGAGTCCGATTCGAATACCGAGCAGCTCTTCACCGCCGGCCGCGAGTTCTGCGTCGAGGGCTCGCATCTCCTCCAGCAAC